>DASTZY010000043.1:0-22176 GCA_035764085.1 Gaiellaceae bacterium | reverse complement strand
CGGCGGCAAGGACCAGCGCCGCAACCACAACCGATAGGGCTGTCAAGAGGTACCTCATGGGACATCTCCTTTCCCCAGCCGAGGCGGGAAGGGAGGCCAACCAGGTAAGGCAAAACCGAGCTCGGCCGGCGCTCGACCTCGTGCCCCGAACTACCTATCAACACAAGACTACGATCGAGCCACGGCAACGACATCAAGGTTTCTATGTACGCCTCGCCTAAAGCCTCGCTGGTGATCGTTTTGCGCAAGGCGAAGGCCACGGCGATCGGGCCCTGCGCAAGCAGATCGTGGCCGCCCTCGTCGTTGTGATCGGGCTGATCGCGCTTGCCTGGCTCCTCGTGAGATGGAGGCTCGACGAGGATAACTTCGGGACGGCGGCGTCTCCACCCACCCTTCCGCAAGGATGCGGATCGCGAGCAGGCTCCTGCCGCGGCTGAGGGTGTCATACCTGAGCACTGGCGCAGGCGAGCGTTCGCCCATGCGACGGCACTCCTAGAATCGCCGAGGTGAACGTCTCGCTGAGGCCGCTGGAGGATCGCGATCTCGGCGCGCTCTATGAGCAAGCGACGGATCCCGAGTCGATTCGGATGGCCGCTTTCACACCCGAGGACCAGACCAATCGCAGCGCCTTTCTCAAGCGGGCGTCCCGCCTCCGGGCCGATACGAGCGTGCTCCATCTCGTCATCGATGTCGACGGCGCGGCCGCCGGGACGATCGGGTTCTTCCGTATCGACGGTCGGCCCGAGGTGACCTACTGGGTGGACCGAGCCCACTGGGGGAAGGGCATCGCGAGCGCAGCGCTGCGGATGCTTCTCGATGAGATCGAAGAGCGTCCGGTGTATGCCCGAGCTGCCTCGGACAACATCGGCTCGCTTCGCGTGCTGGAGAAGGCCGGGTTCCGACGCGTCGGCGTCGACCGGGGCTTCGCAGCTGGTCGCGGTGAGGAGATCGTGGAGACCGTCCTCCGGCTCGATTGAGCCGGTGCCGGCGGGGTCGTACGCCCCCGCCGACATGTCGTCTAGCAGCACTTGCCGCCGCAGCAGTCGCAACAGTCGCCGCTCATCGCACCCTCCTTTCATCGATGGATATCGACTAGACTATATTGAGAACCGTCGATGAATACCACCCTTCCCGTCCTCTGCTGCGGCCCCGCCACCGAACCGCTCGATCCCGAGGCGAGCGAGACGCTGGCCGCGCGCTTCCGCGCGCTGTCCGACCCCACGCGGGTTGCGATTGTGAACCGGCTCGCGTCGACGGACGAGTGCTGCGTGTGCGACCTCAACGCCGCGTTCGACCTCTCGCAGCCGACGATCTCCCACCACCTCAAGGTGCTGCGCGAGGCGGGGCTCGTCGAGTCGAGCCGCCGCGGCACCTGGGCGTACTACCGGCTCGTGCCCGACGCAGTGGCTGAGCTGCGGAATACGCTCGGCGGATGAAGGCGCTCTTCGTCTGCATCGAGAACGCGGGCCGCTCGCAGATCGCGCAGGCCCTCTACGAGCAGCGCGGTGGCGAGGCGCGTTCGGCCGGCTCGCGTCCCGCGGAGGAACTGCACGAGGCGGTCGTCGAGGCCCTCGAGGAGGTCGGGATCGACGTCTCCGGCCGTACCCCGAGGGCGTTGCAGCGTGAGGACGTCGAGTGGGCCGACCTCGTGGTGACGATGGGCTGCGGCGATGCGTGCCCGGTCCTGCCGGGCAAGGAATACGTCGACTGGAACCTCCCGGATCCGGCGGGGCTCTGCCTCGAGGAGGTCCGTGAGCTGCGCGCCGTGATCGAGGATCGGGTGGCTAGCCTCCCGCTGTGATCAGGACGACGCCGACGAGGGCGACGACCACGCCGGCGTCCTGGGTGCGCTGCACGCGCTCCCCGAGCACGAACCGGGCGAGCAGCACCGTCACCACCGGATAGAGCGACGCGAGCACCGACACGACGCTGAGGAGGCCGTGGGCCGCCGAGGCCGCCGCGAAGAGCGCGTTTCCCCCAGTGTCGAGAACGCCGATCGCGACGAGCCCGGGCCAGTGCGTGCGGAGGCCGGTGGGCCACGCGCGCCGTGCGAGCACGACGGTCCAGACGAGCGTGACGGAGGTGCAGCGGAAGAGGAACGCGGGCCACAGCCAGTCCTGGCTCGAGGCCGCATGCATCGGGACGTAGTAGACGCCGAACGCCAGCATCGCCAGCGCGGCCCAGCCGACTCCGGCCGCGATTTGCGGCCGCTGCGGTCGCAGCTCGAGCGAAGCGGCCACGCTTCCGCCCACCGCGGCGATAAAGCCGAACGCCTGGAGACCGCTGACATGATCGCCGGACACGGCCACGCCCCAGATCACCGGGACGCCGACCGCGACGGCGGCGATCGGGGCCACGACGCTCATCGCCCCTGTGGCCAGCCCGCGGTAGAACGCGAAGAGCCCGAGCGTGCCCGCCACCGCGGAGAGCGCCGACCACGCGACTTCGCCCCCGGGGATCCCCGTCCCCCGCGCGGCGACCGCGATTCCGAGAGCGGCGAGGCCGAACGGCTGCGACGTCGCCATCACCGTGAGGGTGGGCAGGACCCGCGCCTTGAGGCCGCCGAGGAAGTCGCCGAGCCCCCAGCTGAGGCTGGCGCCGAGCGCCAGCAGAGCGGCGGCCAAATCTAGTCGGGCACCGGTCGCGTCGCCGCGACGGCGTCGAGCTGGTTGGCGTGGTACAGCACCGCCGCCTCGGCGGTGCGGGCGGCGCGGGCGTCGTGATGGCAGGCGACCGCGTGCAGCAGCTCGGCCGGGGCGCCGAGCCCCTCCAGCGTGCGCAGGCCGAGGTGGACGTGCCCGAGCAGGCGGCCCTCGTCGGTCGGCGCGAACACCGGAGGCCGCCCCAGCTCGCGCGTCCGGCCGACGTCATGAACGAGCGCGGCGGCGAGCAGCAGGTCCGAGCGCAGGCGGGGATGGATCTGCGCGAGCTCGCGGCAGAGGGTCGCGACGCCGACGGTGTGCTCGAGGAGCCCGCCCGCGTACGAGTGGTGGCCGTCGGGCGTCGCCGGATACGAGCGCAGGGGAGCGTCCGTGAGTGCCCGCGTGACGACTTCGCGCAGCGCGTCGTCGTGCACCTCCCCGACGAGGAACTCGAGGAACCCCTCGAGCTCGTCGGCGTCCCGGCGCAGCCCGGGCGTCAGACCCGCGGGGTCGACGCCCTCCGCCGGCTCGAGCGTCCGCACCTCGACCTGCAGCTCGTTGCGGAACCGCTCCACGCGGCCGAGCACGCGGACGGCGTCCCCCGTCTCGAAGCGGCCGTCGAGGAGCTCGACGTCGTTCCAGACCCGGGCGCCGATGCGACCGCTCGTGTCCACGAGCTCCAGCGCGAGGTACGTCGAGCCGCTCCGGGTGCGGAGCCGCTCCTTCCGCGCGACGGCGTAGATCCCCTCAACGGTGCGGTTTTCCTCGAGCTCGGCGATCGTGGTCACGGGGAGGAGTTTCGCATGGCGGGGTGAGCGGGTACCGGGGCGTGATGGCGGTTGCCCTGCGCCAGAGCAAGCGGTTCCCGGCCTCCAGCCCCGTCACCCGTTACTGGCTCGCCAACTGCATTGGCTTCTCGCTCGCAGGCGGCGGCCGCGGGACGGTGGAGCGGATCCTGGCGGACCACGACCCGAACGACCCGTCACTGCTCGAGGTGCGGACGGGGCGGCGGCGCGTCCGGCGGGTGCCGACGTCGGCGGTGATCGCCGTCGTCCCGTCGGAGCAGCTCATCGTCGTCGACCGGCAGCGGCGACTCACTCCGGACCGCCGGCGGGACGTGAGCCTGCGCCTGCGCTGGACGGTCCGGGTGGTGAAGCGTCTGCTCGTCGTCGGCGTCGGGCTGCTCGCGGCGCTCACGGCGGACGTGCTCCGCTGGAGCCGCCGGGCGTGGGTGCAGGGCTCTCCGGTGGTGGCGCGCACGAGCCGGAGGGGCGGAACCGAGGCGGCGCGATTGGTACGGTCAGTGCCGTGGCAGTCGTACGGCCGTTCCGCGCGCTCCGCTACGACCAGGCTGTCGCAGGCCCGCTCGAGTCGCTCGTCGCTCCGCCGTACGACGTCATCGGGCCGGAGCAACGAGAAGAGCTCCTCGGACGAAGCCCGTACAACGTCGTCCACCTGACCCTGCCCGACTCGGAGGACGAGGCGGCCGAGAGCCTGCGGGACTGGCGCGAGCGCGGCGTTCTCGTCCAGGATCCGGAGCCGGCGTACTGGTGGCTCCGGCAGGACTACGTCGGCCCCGACGGCGTCGCCCGCCGGCGGGAGGGCTTCGTCGCGGCGCTCCGCGCGGAGCCGTACGAGACCCGGGTCGTCCTGCCGCACGAGCGCACGCACGAGGGGCCCAAGGAAGGCCGGCTGCGCCTGCTCCGCGCGACCCGCACCCAGCTCGAGCCGCTCTTCTTCCTCTGGGACGGCACGATCGAGGTCAACGGGCTCGGCGAGCCCGACCTGCAGAGTGGCGGCGACAGCCTGTGGCGGCTCGACGCTGAGTTCGGCGAGGCCCTGACGGAGGAGCTTCGCGACGCACAGCTGCTGATCGCCGACGGCCACCACCGCTACGAGACGACGCTCGCCTCCGGCGAGCCGTGGCTGCTCGCGGTGATCGTCCCGACCGGCCAGGAAGGGCTGACGATCTTCCCGACCCATCGCGTCGCGGAAACTGCGGGTGCGGCCTCGGGCACGCCGATCGACCCGCCCGGCGACGAGCTTCCCGGCCCCGTGCTCTACCGGACGGGCGGCTACCAGCTGCTTCCGGGCGACGGCCTGCTCGACCCCGAGGTCGTCGACCGTGCGGCTCCTGGAGCCGTCACGTACACGCCGCACCGCGAGGAGGCGGTCGCCACGGTCGACCGCGGCGAGGCGGAGGCGGCCTTCCTCCTGCGGCCGACGCGCATCGAGGACGTGTGGGACGTCGCCCGACGCGGCGAGGTGATGCCGCAGAAGAGCACGTTCTTCTACCCCAAGCTCACCTCCGGCCTGCTCCTCCTGCCGCTTGACTGACTGGCTCGAGCTCTGCCGGGCTGCGGTGGCGGACGTGGAGGCGGTCCTCGAGCGTCTGCCCACGCGGGCCGAGCGCGAGCCGGTGGTCGGGTCCGGGCGCGGCGGTGACGAGACGACGGCGATCGACCAGGCCGCGGAGGACGCGATTCTCGCGCGCGTGCGCGAGGCTGCGGGCTCTGTCGTCTCGGAGGAGGTCGGCCGGCTCAGCGGCGACGCGCGGCCGCTCCTCGTCGTCGACCCGATCGACGGCTCGCTGAACGCCAAGCGCGGCATCCCGTTCTTCTCCCTCTCGATCGCCGTGGCGGAGGGCGAGACGATGGCGGACGTCGTATTCGGGTTCGTGCACGACTTCGGCTCCGGGGAGGAATGGACGGCGCGGCGCGGCGAGGGCGCCTGGCTGAACGGCGAGCCCCTCGGCAAGGAGCGCCCCAAGGACGAGGTCGAGATCCTCTCCTTCGAGGCGACCCGCACCTCGCTCGTGGCGCGCGACGCGCCGAAGGTCGCCGACCTCGCGCACCGGTTGCGGATCATGGGCTCGCTCGCCCTCTCGCTCTGCCACCTCGCGGCCGGCCGCGTGGACGCCGTCTGCTCGCTGAAGCCGGCACGCTCGGTCGACATCGCCGCGGCGCAGCTCCTCTGCCGCGAGCTCGGTCTCCCCGTCGATCTGTTCGACGTCGAGGATCCGTTCGGGGCTGCTCCGCTCGACCTCGAGCAGCGTTCGCGGGTGGTCGCCGCGGGAACGACTGCGGTGTGCATGCAGATCGCGCGCGCCCTGTCCGAGTAGGCCTTTCCGGCTGGAATTACGCCCACTGGCGCGACGGGGTCTTCTACCCGTCACGCCTCCCGGCGTCGCGCTGGCTCGACTTCTACGCCGAGCGGTTCGACACGGTGGAGGTGAACTCGACCTTCTACCGGCTGCCGCGTCGCGACGCGGTGGCGCGGTGGGTCGAGCAGACGCCGGACGGCTTCCTCTTCGCGGTCAAGGCGTCGCGCTACCTCACGCACGTCAAGCGGCTGCGCGACCTGGGCCCCGGCCTCGAGCGGTTCCTCGAGCGCATCGAGCCGCTGCTCGGCTCGCCGAAGCTCGGGCCGCTCCTGTGGCAGTTGCCGCCGACGTTCCGACGCGACCACGAGCGGCTCGCCGGCGCGCTGGAACGGCTGCCGAGAGAGCTGCGCCACTGCATCGAATTCCGCCACCCGTCCTGGTTCGTCGAGGACACCTACGCGCTGCTGCGCGAGTACGACGTCGCGCTGGCGATCGGCGACCGGCCGCAGGTGAACGACTTCCAGACGCACGAGCTGACCGCGGGCTGGACGTTCGTCCGCTTCCACGCCGGCACGCGCGGGCGGCGCGGCAACTACAGCGAGTCGGAGCTGAGGGAATGGGCCGAGCGGCTGCGTGCCTGGAGCCGGACGCACGCGGTCTTCGCGTACTTCAACAACGACTGGGAGGGGTTCGCGCCGAGGAATGCGGCGCGGCTGCGGCAGCTGCTCGGCGCCTAGGCGGGCACGCGAGGGGTGGGGCGCGAGGTCGCGAGCTTGCGCCCTGCGGCATTCACCGCCGTGACACGCACGCGGATCCGGTGCTTCGCATCGAGCTTCGTGAGCCTGTACCGCGCCTTCGTGGCGTGCCGGATGATGCGGCAGGCGCTGCCGTGGGCGTTGCAGCGGAGCCACTGGTAGCGGTAGCTCTTCGGCGAGCCGCTCCACGACCCGCGGGTCGTCGACAGGGGCTTCCCGACGCGCGCGCGCCCCGAGATGTGCGGCGCGGTCTTCAGCCGCGGCGCGGGGATGACGACTCCGCTGAGATTGGAGGACGCCTGCGCGGAGCCGACGATGTTCGTGGCGAAGACGCGGGCTTCCAGCCTGTGGCCGGCATCCGCAGCGGCAACGACGTAGGTGGCCGACCTGGTGCCCGCGATGCTGCTGCAGTCGGTGCCGGCGGCCGAGCAGCGCAGCCACTGGTACGCGAAGGTGGCCGCGGTGTTCCAGGCCCCGGACGTCGTGGAGAGCTTCTTCCCGACGGCCGGGACGCCGGAGAGAACCGGACTGCCGGTCGCCGCGGGCAACGGAGCCACTACCTGGCCGGCCGACGCCGTGTACGGCGACGCACCGTTCACGTTCGTGGCGCTCACGGTCGAGCGCACGTACCGGCCGCCGTCGTCGGCGACCAGCGTGTACGTCTGCCCTGTCGCATTCGGGATTGCGGTGCAGCCGCTGGACGCCGCCGAACAGCGCTCCCATTGGTACGAGTAGCCTTTCGGCGAGCCGTTCCAGGCTCCCGGCGACGACGTGAGCGTCTGGTTCACCGCGGCCGTGCCGGACACGGCGGGCGGTTGCGCGTTGCCCGGCGTCGGGAGCCAGTAGATCGCGTAGGTCGTGTTGGTGTGCATGACCTTGCCGTCGTTGTAGGGGAGCTTGTTGCCGAAGCCGCCGTGCTCCTGGGTGGAGTTTTGAAGGCAGGTGCTGCCCGTGTCGCTGTACTCCTGCTGGAGCGAATAGACATGGCCGTTGATCAGCTGGTTGTAGGGCTGTCCGTTCGGCGCGGCGCCCAATGCGGGACCGTACGTGTAGGCACAGAGATCGCCGTTTTCCTGGTTCTGCGAGTCGACCCAGCCGTCACCGAGCGGATCCGTGATCGATTCGTTGTGCTCGTGACTGATCGTGTTGATCGTGGTGTCGGCATCGACGTCGTTCGGGAACCCCTGACCGGGCCCGACGCAGCCCGTGACTCCTCCCTCGTACGGCTCGTTCGCGTAGATCACCGGCTCGCCGGCCGAGTCGGTGAAGTCGCTGTGGTAGGCGCAGAAGGAGTTCGAGGAGCACTCGGCGCCGAACCCGTCACCGCAGGATCCGACCCCCTCGGGCGTGAGGAGGAAGAAGATGTTGCCCAGGCCCCCGTGCCAGCCGTTTGTCGTGAGGACGCTCTGGATCTCGGCCTGCAATTGCGCGTCGGTGAGGCAGACGGGGTCCGACCCGTCGTCGCAGCCGTTGGCCGGCAGCGGATCTCTGTCGACGTAGGCGCCGCCGAAGGCCGACTGATACTGGACCGGCCCGGAGCCTGCGTACCCAGTGTCGAAGTACTGGGTACCGATCGAGTAGACGTTGGCCGTCCCGCCGCTGTCATGGGCCACGTCCGTGAAGTACTGGTCGACGAGGGTCTCGTAGCCCGCGTCGAAGGTGAGGAAGGCCGCGGCAGCGGCCGACTTGGGCAGCGACCGCACCGTCTTGGCATGCGGAACGACGCCCCGCAGATGAGCCCGGCTCCGCGCAGCGTCGCTCGGCGACGCGACCGCGAACGCCACCATGACGAGTAGAACAAGCCTGACGAGCCCCCGCGTCAACCCGCCCATACCTGCCTCAGAGTGCCCGAAAACGGCGGCACCTGGGTAAAGGTCACTTACGAATCAGCGCGCGGGCGTCGCGGGTGAGCGTGCGCAACGTGGCCTCGAACGACGCGATCGAGTCGCCGAGGCCGGCCGCGCTCGCCTGCAGCTTCGTCAGTTGCTGGTCGAGATACCCGGCCTGGCTCGCGACGTAGCCGGGATCCAGCTGCGCCGCGGGAGTGGTGGTGAGGTAGGTGTCGAGCGTCTTCAGCTCGCTTGCGATCCGCGAGGCGGAGGCGGTCAGCGAGCCGGCGGCAGAAGAGACCGGCCCCGCAGCTCGGCTCGACGCACCGGCTGCGTTCCCCACCCTCGAGCTGGCGCCGATCAGGGCCTGCTCCGCCGCACGCTCGCGCGTCTGGGCGCGGCGAGCAGTGTCCAGCGAGGTGCGGAGCGCGCCGACGCGGTTCTCCAGCGCGTGCTTCCGGGCGGTTGCCGCCGCGAGTGCAGCCTGCGTCGCCGAGTCGTGCTGGGCCTGATGACGCCAGCCGATCGAGAAGCCGGCGGCGCTGACGAGGCCGCCGCAGATGAAGGCGAGCGCGATCAGGACCCAGCCCGAGCGCGCGCGGCGGCGCGGCTTCGCGTGCGCGGCCGCCGTGGCGAACGGCGCCCGCTCCTCGAGCAGGGGCCAGCGAGTGGTGGATTCGGACGTCACCCGCCAGCGCTTCGCCGCCGGGCGTCTGCCTCCTGCCGCCGTTCACGGTTTCGCAACGTCCACCACATGCGCAGTGGGAACATGCCGAGGAACGGCGCGCGCCGACCGAGCTCGGATCGGTCCTCGCGGTCGAACGCCGTCGCGTAGCGCGCGGCCTCCTCCGCGCTCGCGTACTCCTTCGAGCCGCCGGCGCCGCAGCCGCGCTCGCACGTCCAGCGCATCGTCACGCCGTCCGCCGTGAAGCGGTAGCGGTGCCCGAACACGCGGCAACCCAGCACGGCACGAGCGTAACCGTCGCTCCGGGAACCCCGTTGAGGACGCACGGTGAGCAGCCAGACCGTCAGCGTCGAGACCGGGCGCATCGAGACGAACATCCCCGCGCGGCTCGACCGGCTGCCGTGGGCGAAGTTCCACTGGCTCGTCGTGGGCGGCCTCGGCACGGTCTGGATCCTCGACGGCCTCGAGGTGACGATCGTCGGCGCGATTGCACCGCGCCTGACGGAGAAGGGCAGCGGCATCGCGATCACCACGGCGCAGATCGGCACCGCGGCGGCCTTCTACGTCGGCGGAGCCTGTGTCGGAGCACTCTTCTTCGGCCAGCTCACGGACCGCTTCGGCCGGAAGAAGCTGTTCCTGCTCACGCTCGGCCTCTACATCGCGGCCACGCTCGCCACGGCCGCGTCGTGGACCGCCTGGTTCTTCTTCCTCTGCCGTTTCCTCACCGGCGCGGGCATCGGCGGCGAGTACGCGGCGATCAACTCCGCGATCGACGAGCTGATCCCCGCTCGCGTGCGCGGCCGCGTCGACCTGATCATCAACGGCTCCTACTGGGTCGGCGCCGCGGCCGGCTCGGCGATCTCCCTCCTGCTGCTCGACGAGGCGCTGCTCTCGGCGAGCGTGGGCTGGCGGATCGCCTTCCTGATGGGCGCGGTGCTGGGTCTGGCCGTGCTCGTCGTCCGCCGCAACGTGCCCGAGAGCCCACGCTGGCTCTTCATCCACGGGCGGGAGGAGGAGGCCGAGGCGATCGTCCGGGACATCGAGACCTCGGTGGAGCGGGAGTCCGACGAGAAGCTCGAGGAGCCGGATCGCTCGATCACGGTGCGGCAGCGCGAGTCGATCCCGTTCCGCGAGATCGCGAAGACGGCGTTCCAGCGCTATCCGCGCCGCGCGATCCTGGGTCTTGCGCTCTTCATCGGCCAGGCGTTCCTCTACAACGGCGTCACCTTCAACCTCGGCGTGCTGTACACGGGCTTCTGGAGCGTCTCGACGAGCTTCGTGCCGGTCTTCCTGATCGTCTTCGCCGTCGGCAACTTCCTCGGCCCGCTGCTGCTCGGCCGCCTCTTCGACACCGTCGGCCGGAAGCCGATGATCGCCTTCACGTACCTCGGCTCGGCCGTGGTCGCCGCGGTCATGGCCGTGCTCTTCGTCGGGCAGTCGCTCGGCGGCTCGCCGTGGACGTTTCAGGCTTTCATCTTCGGCACGTTCTTCCTCGCCTCCGCCGGCGCGAGCGCCGCCTACCTCACGGTGAGCGAGATCTTCCCGATGGAGACGCGGGCGCTCGCAATCGCCTTCTTCTTCGCCGTCGGAACCGGGATCGGCGGGATCATCGGGCCGCTCCTGTTCGGCAACCTCATCGCTTCGGGCAGTCGCGGCGAGGTCGCGGTGGCGTTCCTCATCGGGGCCGGGGTCATGGCGATCGGCGGGATCGCCGAGCTCCTCTTCGGCGTCAAGGCCGAGCAGAAGCCGCTGGAG
Organism: Gaiellaceae bacterium; assembly: GCA_035764085.1. Taxonomy (GTDB): domain Bacteria; phylum Actinomycetota; class Thermoleophilia; order Gaiellales; family Gaiellaceae; genus Palsa-739. The sequence continues at coordinate 11,407 of DASTZY010000043.1, read as the reverse complement.
GAGATCGCGGAGCCGCTGACGGCCGAGGAGGCCGAGCACACGCCGGACCGCGAGCGCCAGGGCCGCCGCCGCTACCGCTTCGGCCCGGGCCTGGACTATCCGTACTACTCGCCGGGCATGTTCGGCACCTCGCTCCGGCGGCCGGCTCCGGTGGCGGCGTTGCAGCACGAGGTGGAGGCGATCGGCCGAGCCGTGGACGAGGGCGGCCCGATCTCCCGGGACGAGCTGGCGCGTGCCGTCAAGGCGCGGCGCTGGGGCCCCGGCCGCTTCGGTCGCGCGCTCGGCGAAGCGGTCGCGAGCGGCCGCATCAGGCGCACCCGGCGGGGGCGGTTCGAGGCCCCTGAGCCCGGCGCCTAGGCGCTACGCTCGCCGTCATGGCCGTATCGCGTGACGAGGTCCTCAAGGCGCTCGAGCAGGTGATCGACCCGGAGCTCCGGCGTCCGGTCACCGAGCTCGACATGGTGCGCGACCTGGAGCTCCACGACGGCGTGGTGGCGCTCACGATCGTTCTCACCATCGCCGGGTGTCCGCTGCGCGACTCGTTCGAGGATCAGGTCGCGCGGGCGCTCGCGGACGTCGACGGAGTGACGGGCGTCGAGCTGTCCTTCGACGTGATGACGCCCGAGGAACGTCAGGCCCTGACGCAGAAGTTGCGCGGCGGGGCGCCGGAGCGCGACGGGGTGATCCGGCTGCCGGCCGACTGCCGCGTGCTCGCGGTTGCGAGTGGCAAGGGCGGCGTCGGCAAGTCGTCCCTCGCCGCGAACCTCGCGGTGGCGTTTTCACAGAACGGCCACCGCGTCGGCGTCCTCGACGCGGACATCTACGGGCACTCCATTCCGCACGTGCTCGGCATCCGGCAGCGGCCCGTCGCCGTCGACGACCTGATCGTGCCGCCGGTGAAGGACGACCTGAAGCTGATGTCGATCGGCTTCTTCCTCGACGGCAACGAGCCGGTGATGTGGCGCGGGCCGATGCTGCACCGCGCCCTCGAGCAGTTCCTGACCGACGTCCACTGGGGCGAGATCGACGTGCTGGTCGTGGACATGCCGCCCGGGACGGGCGACGTCTCGATCTCGCTCGGCCAGCTGCTGCCTCGCGCCGAGGTCGTCCTCGTGACGACGCCGCAGCGGCTCGCGCAGGACGTCGCCGCGCGTGCCGCCGCTATGGCGCAGAAGACGAACATGCGCCTGCTGGGCGTGGTGGAGAACATGTCCGGCGACGTCTTCGGGAGCGGAGGCGGTGACGAGCTCGCGGGCGAGCTCGGGGTGCCGCTGCTCGGCACTGTGCCGCTCGATCCGGCGTTGCGCGAGCAGGGCGACGCCGGCGCGCCGGTCGTCACCGCGCAGCCGCAGGCGGAGTCCGCGCAGGCGATCCTGGCGATCGCGCAGGAGATCGAGGCGCTTCGCCGCGAGCGGGGCGGCATCGTCAAGTCGCTGCCGCTCGTCGGCTGAGCCGCGTGGACGCAGACGAGGGTCTCGGCCGGCTGCGCGCGCTCGGCTTCGGCGAGCCCGACGCGCAGGAGCTGTGGGCGCACTTCGACGGCGCCGAGAGCCGCGGCAAGCAGGGCCACGGCCACGCGCGGATTCCCTGGCTGGAAGGCCTCGAGGGCTACGACCCCTCGGCGGAGCCGTCGCTGGTCGAGGACGAGGACGGCTTCCAGCGCTGGCACGGCGACGGAGCGATCGGCTACCTCGTCCTCGGCCGGGTCGTTCGGGCACAGCTCGGGCGCCCGCCGGCGCATGCGCGCCTCGTCGTCTGCGAGAAGACGTTTCCGACGGGAATGCTCGGCCACCACGTGCGGCGGCTCGCGGACGGCGGGCTCGTCGCGCTGCTCACCGCCACCTCGCCGCGGCGTCTCGGCCATCCGGACGGCGGTCCCAAGCTCGCCGGCACGAACCCGCTGGCGATCGGGATCCCCAGCAGCAACGGCGACCCAGTCGTCGTCGACGCCTCGATGGGAGCCGTCACGTGGGGCGACGTGGTCGCCGGGCTCGCGCAGGAGGAGGAGCTCGTCCCCTTCGGCGGGGAGCAGGCGCACAAGGCGTTCGCGCTCGCGCTGGGCCTCCAGCTCCTCGTAGACTCGCTCGTGCGGGACGAGGGCCACGGCGCGGTCCTGCTCGTGGCGCAGCCCGAAACCGACCCTGTGCCGGCGTTCCGCGAGCTGGCGGCCGGCGTCCGCCTCCCCGGCGACGGCTAGCGCGCGGGCGAGAGGAGACGCTCGCCGCGGGCTCGCGCCGCTTCCGCCTCCGCTAGGCCGGTGGTCACCGTGAGCTCGCAGCCCGGCGCGTCGCACTCGCACGCAAGATCCAGCTCGCCGCTGGGCTCGATTCCCAGCGCGTCGTTGTAGGCGCGCCACTGGTACAGCCGGGCGTCGTTCTCGTCACGACGGCGGCTCGAGACGTCGCCGTGCGGCGCGCCGATCCACGAGGCGAGCAACGGCTCGAAGTGGTGCTCGATCGCCGGCAGCGTCTCCGTCACGTCGGAGACCTCGACGAGCGGCAGCCCGTGGTCGGCGGCGCTCGCGCGCAGGCGGCGGACGAGCTCCTCGTCACGGCCCAGCCGGTTGAGACGGGCTCGCTCGGGATCGCGAACCTTGCCGGAGACGCCGGAGCCGCGTGCCCGCACCAGTGGCTCCTGCATCGACCGCGACGCGATCACGTGGAGCACGTGCGCCGGCGAGGCGAGCACCGGCAGCACGAGCTCGGGCAGGAGCTGCGGCCCGTCCACGATCACCGGCGCCTCGTCGCCGAGCGCCATCAGGTCCTCGAGGACGAGGGGGAACCGCTCCCGGCTTCGCTCCTCGAACCAGTCGGCGAGCTCCTCCGGCGTCGTGTCGACCCAGATCTCGTCCAGCGACCGCGTCTCCGCCGGCAGCCGGGGCGCATGGGCGTAGTTGTAGGCGTCGAACGAGTAGAGGCGCAGGTCGTGACGACGGGCGAACGCGCGCGCGGCGGTCGTCTTGCCGACGCCCGACATCCCGCCGAGCCAGAGGATCCGGGCGAGCCGCTCGGGGTCGCTCAAGCAGGTGCGCCGGGGAACCGGGGATCGTCGCGGATCGAGACGAGGTCCTCGTCCTTCTGGGCGTACTCGCGGAAGCGCTCGTCGGCCGCGACCGACTCGTTGAGGAGCTCGAGCGCCTTGTCGCCAGCGCCGACGAGTGCCTCGACGCAGGCGAGGTTGTAGAGCACCGGGGCGCTGCCGGGCTTCGCCGCCAGCCCCTCCTGCAGCAGCTGCCTCGCCTCGTCGTACCGGCCCTCCTGCAGGTGGGGCGTCGAGAGGAAGACGTACTCCCAGGCCGAGATCTCGTGCGCCTCGCCCGGCTTGCCGCCGACGGCGAGCACCGCCGCGTCGTCGGTCAGCGCCACGGCCCCGCGGCGGAGCGAGGGGTCGCGAACGAAGACGAGCTGTCCCGGCCCGAGCTCGTGCTCGTTCCCGTCGACCGTGAAGCGGACGCGGCCGCGCAGGACGAGGTACAGCTCCTCGTGGCCGAGCTGGCCCTCGGTGTGCTCCTCCACGACCCGGCCGCTCGCGCCCGGCGTGTAGGCGTTGGTGCCGAACGCCCGGATGCCGAACCGGCGGCGCACGGGACGCCACACGAACCCGTCCGGCATCTCGATCGCGTCGAGCTCGTCGATGTGCGCGAGGTTCATCCGAGCAGCTCCTGGAACCGCGGGTCGTCGCGGACGTTGTCGAGGTCGGTGTCCCCGCGGAAGTACTCCGCGGACGCGCCCTCGGCGTCGAGCTCCTTCGCGCGGCGGAGGTGCTCGAAGGCTGCGTCGGCGTCGCCGGCGAGCGACTCGAAGCAGCCCGCGTTGTAGTGCGTGGCCCAGTAGTCGGGCTTGTCCGCGATCAGCTGCGCCATGATCGCACGCGCCTCGTCGAGGCGGCCCGCCTGCCGGTGGCCGTCGGCGACCACGAAGGAGTCCCAGCCGCCCGGATTGAAAGCTTCGCCGACCGTGCCGCCCACGGCGATGACGATCGTGCCGTCCTCGGCCGCGACCGCCGTGCGGCTCACTTCCGGCGGCACGAAGACGAGCGTCCCTGCGGGTGCGTCCGCGTCTTCCTCGGCGACCGTGAACGTCGCGCGCCCGCGCACGACGGCGTACAGCTCCTCGTTGCCGCTGTCCTCCTCGTGCGGCGGGATCAGCTGCCCCCCCGTGTCCGCAATCCACGCGTTGACCCCGGCGGGCCTGAAGCCCAGCACGTGCCGCACGGGGATGAGGGTGCTGCCCCTGTGCGAGGCCGTCTCGACCTCGTCGAGCGTGAGGATCTCGTAGCCCTCGCTCATGATCCACTGGCCTCCCGCAGCGCGTCGAGAACGACGGGGTCGATCGCGTCCGCGCCGTCCACGCGCTCCTCGAGGTTCTCGACGCCGGCCCAGGCGTCGAGCGAGTCGTAGCCGAGCCGGGCGAGGCGCTCTTCGACCTCCGTCCGCAGCTCGCCCACGAGCGGCAGCCAGTCCTCGCGTGGGCTGACCTCGAACAGGAGCCGGTGGAGCTCGTAGATGCGCCGCAGCTCCGGGATCGGCCGCTCGTGGTCGTCGACACGGAGATCGAGCAGGATGTCGGACAGGCCGGCGTAGCCGCCGTTTTTCTGAACCACGAGGACGGAGGCCGACTGCTGCCCACGCCGGTCGCCGCCTGCCGCCTGGGCCGCCGTGAGGCACTCGAGCAGGCGCTGCACCAGCGACAGCTGCGGGGTCTCCTCGAACGTCCGTGCGAGCGCCGCAACCGTCTCCTCGCCGACGAGGATGTTTCCCTGCGCCGCGTAGCCCGGGCCCGTCAGGTGTCCGGCCCAGTCGTTGCATCCGGGGCCGGTCCAGCTCGCGCTGCCGCCGTGCGCGTCGACCACGCCCAGCTGGCGCTCGTCGCGTCCCTCGTCCTCCGCCGTCACGCGCTCCACCACCTCGCTCGCGCTGAGCCCCTCCCGCAGGAGGGCCAGCCCGTTCGGGCCGTAGCTCGGGTTCGCATACGCCTGCGTGGCGATCGCGCCGACATCCGGCTCGGCCCACGGGACGACCGAGCCGACGGCCAGGAACTTCGACTGCACGGCGACGCCCCACTGCTTCGCCTCGAGATCGCAGGCGGCGATGGAGTAGGTCGCTACGAGCGGTTCAGCCATACGTCAGCTCGGTGAGGTCGAGCTCGAGCAGGTCGCGGCGGCTCTCGGGCACGAGGACCGCTGCCACCTCGGGACGTGCGAGCGCGGCGCGCACCTCCTCCGGCGACGAGGCGCGGACGACGACCGGACGACCGGCGGCGAACGCCTCGGTGAGCGGCGCGGCGTCGTCGACGCCCTCGAGGACGAGCGCCTCGTCCGCCGGCACGGCGGGATCCCCCTCCACCACGAGCTCCGGCACGCGCCGGCCGCTTCCTCCCCACCAGCGTTCCCTCACAGCGTCACGGAGTCGCCAGGCTCCATCTCCTCGACCTGGACGTCCGGCGCGAGCTCCTGCAGCGCCCGGGGCGTCCCGGTGAGCGGGGGGAAGGTGCCGTAGTGGCAGGGGACGCAGCGCCTCGTGCCGAGGAGCTCGAGAGCCACCGCCGCCTCGCGCGGATCCATCGTGTAGTGACCGCCGATCGGCAGGATCGCGACGTCCGGCGCGTAGAGGCGGCGGATGAGCTGCATGTCGCCGAAGACGCACGTGTCGCCGGCGAAATAGAGCTTCGTCCCGTTCTCGACCTCGGCGACGATGCCGCAGGGCTCGCCCATGTACTCGCCTGCGTCGTTCGAGCTCGAGTGCTTCGCATCGGTGAGCGTGAACTTGATCCCGGCCGCCTCGACCGTGCCGCCCTTGTTCGGGTCGAGGACGTTCTCGAGCCCCTGCTTCCCCTGCAGCCACCAGGCCAGCTCGACCGGCGCGACGACCGTGCAGCCGTGCTTCTTCGCGAGGTCGACGGTGTCGCCGAAATGGTCGCCGTGGCCATGCGTGAGCGCGATCACGTCGACGCGCTCCGGCTCGAGCTCCGACTCGGGACACTTCGGATTCCCGTTGAGGAACGGGTCGACGTAGACGCGCTTGCCGCCCGGCGTGTCGAAGCGGAAGCTCGAGTGGCCGAGCCAGGTCAGGGTCGTGTCGGGCATTCGCTCTCCTTGGACTGGGTCGGGCCGAGCCTACTGAGGAAGGACCATCCGATGCGACCGTGAACCTTCAGGGCGATGGGTTCGCGGCTCCTGCCCCTGGTGCTCGCGACGGCTGCTCTCGCGGCCGGGGCCTCGGGACTCGACGGGCTCGCGCTGTGGGTCGGCCTGCTGGTGGTGCCCACCGCCGCGGCGGCGGCCTTCGTCGCGGTGAGCGACGCGCTCGAGGGCAGGCCGGCGCTGCTTCGCGCTGTCACGAGCGGCGTCGCGCTCGCGCTCGTGGTTCTCGCGTCGGCCGCCAGGGAGAACGCCCCCCGCGGAGCCGCCGCGTCGCCGCTCGCGAACTGGGCTCTGGCCTTCGCGCTGTTCGCATACGCGGTGCCGCTGGTCGTCTGGGTGCTCGAACCGGTTCGTGTGCCGCGTCGCGCCCGCCGCCCGCAGCGCCGCCTGCGGCCGGCCGAGGTCGACGAGCTCCTCTCCCGCGCCGCCTGAGGCCGGGCAGCACCCCGCCGGGAGGGGCGGGGTGCCACCACTCGCTTGGTCGCCCTACGGGAGGTTGACCTGGAAGGCGACCGTGCGGCGCGTGGAGACGCCGCCGAGGATCGGATCGCCCTGCTTCGACGCGCGTGCGAACACGGCCAGCAGGTGCTGGTGCCGCTTCCTCGCCGGGAAGCCGCGCTGCCGCGTCTCCGTGATCGTCACGGTGCCGTCCGCGGCGGTCAGCTTCGTGGCACCGGCGAACTGGTTGTACGGGATCGGCGTCGCGAAGACGCTCGCTCCGGACACCGGCCGCCCGTTGCACGCGGTCACCGTGAAGTGCAGCTGGATCGTGTGCGTCGACAGCGTGATCAGATTCGGCGAGATCGACGCCTTGCTGATGTCGAGCCGCGCCGGCTTGTCGAGGTCCGCGATGTTGATCGTGCCGGTGCCCGCCGGGCAGCCGTCCGCTCCCGGCACGGCGGCCGTCTGCGCCGAGACGAACTCGGTCGCGCCGTCGGCGTTCGTGGCCGTGACCGCGATGCGCAGCGTGCGGCCCGCGTCGGCCTGGGTCACCGCATAGGTGTCGCTCGTCGCGCCGACGATCGCCGCGCAGCTGTCGCCGTTCGCGTCGCAGCGCATCCACTGGAGCGTGATCGCGGTCGGATTGCCGCTCCAGGTCCCCTTGCTCGCCGTCAGCGTCGCACCCGCCTGGGGCGTACCCGAGATGCTCGGCGCCGTGGTCGGCGTGGGGGCGGTCGTCTTCGTGATCACGGCGGACTGCGCCGAGGTGGCCTTGCCGGATCCGCCGTCGTTGGTCGCGGTCACCGTGACGCGAAGCGTGTGACCGACGTCACCGGCGGCCGCTGTGTACGTCGCGGCCGTCGCGCCGCTGATCGGCGTGCAGGCGCCGCCGGTCGCGTCGCACTGACTCCAGGCGTAGGCGAACGTCGTGGGGCCGTTGCTCCAGCCGCCCTTGCTGGCCGAGAGCGTCTGCCCCTGCTGTGCCGTCCCGGAGATCGTCGGCGGAGCCGAGCTCACCGGTGCGTTGCCGGCGGCCTGTCCGCTGCCGGGCTGCCCGACGAGGGCTCCGACGGCCAGACCGGCCGCCGCGATCGCGATCGCGGCTCCTACATTCGCGCGTGTCATCTACCCCTCCTTCGTGTTCCGATATGCACTACGCGAAAGTGGTAACCGGCCGAGCCGGGTCCGAACCGGGCCTTTGCAGAACCTTTTCAGAGAGGAAGCGGCACCCCGCCTGGCAGCGGGGTGCCGCAAAGAGGCGCCTAGCGGTGCGAGAACCGGAACGCGAAGACCCGGCGGCTGGAGACGCCGCCGAGGGCCGGGTCGCCCGGCTTCGACGCGCGCACGAAGACCGCCAGCAAGCGCTGGTGGCTGGCTGCCGGGAAGCCGCTCCGCCGCGCCGCCGTGAGCGTGACCGAGCCGTCGGTGCCCGTCGTCCCCTGCACCGTCGCGAACTGGTTGTACGGGATCGCGGCCGCGAAGACCGTTGCACCCTGGACGGGCCGGGTGTCACACGCCTGGACCACCACGTGGATCCGGATCGTGTTGGTCGATCGCGTCAGGGCCGGCGAGACCGACGCCCTGGCGATCTGCAGGCGCTCCGGCGGGACGACCCCGGTGACCGGAATCGGGCCGGTGGCGGATGGGCAGCCGCTCGTCGGCACGATCGCCGTCTGGGCAGACGTCGCCGGTGTGGCGCCGCTGGCGTTCCGTGCGGTCACCGTCACGCGAATCGTGTGGCCGACGTCGGCCGCCGTGACGGTGTAGATCTTGCTGGTCGCGCCCGAGATCGCGAGGCAAGCGGCTCCGGCCGTGTCGCACCGACTCCACGCGTAGTGGAAGGAGGTCGGGGTTCCGCTCCAGGTTCCGTGGGTCGCGACGAGCGTCTGACCGACGAGTGCGGCTCCCGAGATGGTCGGCAGCGTCTTGTTCTTCGGTACGGCCGTGCTTGCGGCCTGGCCGCTGCCGGGCTGTCCGAAGACGGCGCCGAGCACGGCGCCGACGACAACCGCGAGCACCAGCCCCAGTCTTGTTCGCGTCAAATGCCTTCGTAGCATCGCCCGCTCCTTAGGTCCGTTCGGGTGTGTGAACGGTCTTTCCTGGCCGAGGCCCGGTCCTAACTTCAAACGGGGAAAAACTTGCCGCTTCTTTTCAGATGCTTTTCAGACCGGCAACGCAGCCGCCGCGTGCCGCGCGAGGTCGATCAGCGGCTGGACGGCGAAGAGGGAGCCGAAGGAGACCACGAAGGCGGCTCCGACGGCGAGCTGCAGCAGGGTCTCGCGTGCCGGCGCGCCGCCGCTCACGGCGACGCCTCCGGCCGGCCGGATCTGCAGCTCCTCGGAGGGGCGCATGTACATCGCGCGGACGATCCCGAGGTAGTAGTAGAGGCTGACCAGCGTGGCGACCACGCCGACGATCACCAGCCACACCCAGCCGTGGTCGTACGCGGCTGCGAAGACGTAGAACTTGCCGACGAAGCCGCCGCCGAGCGGCAATCCGGCGAAGCCGAACATGAAGAACCACATGGCGACGCCGAGGAACGGCCGCTCCCAGCCGAAGCCGGCGAGGTTCTCGAGCGTCACCGGCACCCCGAGCTCCCGTTCCCGCGCGGCGACGATCGCGAACGAGCCGAACGCCATCGCCGAGTAGGGGATGAGGTAGTACATGAGGGCCCGGGCGCCGAGCGCGCTTCCGGTGCTGAGGGCGATCAGCATGAAGCCGGCGTGCGAGATCGAGGAGTAGGCGAGGATTCGCTTCACGTTCCTCTGCACGAGCGCGGCGAGGTTGCCGATCGCGAGCGAGATCGTCGCGATGATCGCGAAGGCCCAGCCCCAGAGGTGCTGGTTGTGCGGGAACGCCGTCGTCATCACGCGGAACGCGAGGAGGAGTGCGGCGACCTTCGTGGCCGAGGACATCCAGGCGGTCACCGTGGTCGGCGCGCCCTCGTAGACGTCCGGCGTCCACATGTGGAACGGGGCGGCCGACATCTTGAAGCCGAGCCCCGCGACGATCAGCGCGATCCCGACCACGAGGAACGCGTCGCTCGTGAGCCCCTTGCCGGCCACGGCGTCGGCGATGCCGCCGAACGAGATCGTCCCGGTCGCGCCGTAGACGAGCGCCGAGCCGAAGAGGAGGGTGGCCGCGCCGACCGAGCCGACGACGAGGTACTTGAGGCCCGCCTCGAGCGATCCCTCCAGGTCGTAGTCGATCGCGCACATCACGTAGAGCCCGATCGAGAACCACTCGAGCGAGAGGAACAGCGTCATCAGGTTGGCCGCGCCGACGAAGAACGCCATGCCGGCGGCCGAGGCGAGGAGCAGCGCGAAGAACTCCGCGATGTGGTCGTCCCGCCTGGCCGGATCGGCGTCGCGTCCCCAGCCGGGCATGTGCTCGACGCCGAGCACCGTCGTCACGAGGCCGATCGCGCAGAGGATGACCTGCCCGAGCGCGGTCCAGCGGTCGCGGTAGAAGGCTCCGGCGGCGATCGTGTGCCCGTCGGCGCTGTCCATGTAGAGCCAGACGGCGAGGACGATCCCGGCGGCGAAGCCGGCGGCGGAGATCGTGGCGGTCGCGAGTCGCCGGGCCGCCCGCGGCACGAGCACCGCGCACAGGAGCGCGACGAAGGCGGCGCCGATGAGCACCAGGACCGGGCTGAGCCCGAACCAGTCGATGGACGGCGTTTCGAGCATTACTTGAACTGGCTCCCGACGGAGGCCGTCGGCGTGTCGCCGAGGAAGGAGTGGTGACTGATCCCGGCCGGCCAGGCGGAGAGGGCGAGCAGGACGAAGACGAGCGGCACGACGAGCGCGAGCTCGCCGGGTCGCAGGTCGAGCGCCTCGTCGGCGACGGTCGAGCCGCGGGCCTCGTGCAGCACGGCCGAGATCAGCCGCAACATGTACATCGCCGCGAGCACGATCGCGCCGGCGCCGATCGCCGCCCACCACCACGCACGCTGGAAGACGCCGGCGAGGATCAGGAACTCGCCCGCGAAGGAGGCCGAGCCGGGCACCGCGAGCGAGATGACGCCGACCGTCATCAGCAGCGTCGCGAGCGCGGGCCTTCCTCGGGCCATCCCGCCGAGCAGCCGGAACTCTCCCGTCGTCGTCCGCCGTTCCACCGCCCCGGCGACGAGGAAGAGCGAGGCCGAGATCAATCCGTGCGCGACCATCTGCAGCACGGCGCCGTCGAAGCCGAGGTCGGTGCCCGCGAAGAGGCCGAGCGCGATCAGGCCCGACTGGGCGAGGGACGAGTACGCCACGACGCCGCGGAAGTCGGGCGAGCGGAAGGCGAGCAGCGACCCGTAGACGAGCGCCGCGGCGGCGAGCGCGAGGATCGTCGTCCGGTAAAAGGACGTCGGGTCGGGGAACTTCACGATCGCGATCCGCAGCATCCCGTACAGGCCCGCCTTGGCGATCACGCCGGACAGGACGGCGCTGACCTCAGCCGGCGCCTCGCGGTACGCGTCCGGCAGCCAGCCGTGGAACGGGAACAGCGGCGCCTTGATGACGAAGGCGAGCATGAAGCCGAGGAAGAGCCAGCGGCTCGCGCTCGTCGGCCCGTCGACGAGGTCGAACGTCCCCGCCTGCAGGCCGTAGACGACGATCGCCGCCAGCATCAGCAGCGAGCCCGCCATCGTGTAGATGACGAACTTGATCGTCGCCTCCATCCGCCGCGCGCCGCCCCAGACGCCGATCAGGACGTAGAGCGGGATCAGCATCGCCTCGAAGAAGGCGTAGAAGACGAGCAGGTCCTGCGCCACGAAGACGCCGACCGTCGCGCCGGTGAGGAGGAGCATCAGCCCGTAGTAGGCGCGCGGCCGGTCGCG
>DASTZY010000042.1:0-1589 GCA_035764085.1 Gaiellaceae bacterium | reverse complement strand
GAGCTGCTCGCGCGGCTGGCCGAGCTCGCCGCCTGAGCGGTCACGTGAGGCTGAAGTGGCCCTCGGGGAGCGGCGAGGGCTGCTCGAAGAGCGGGCAGGTCTCCAGCGTCGGACAGCAGCAGTTCGCGGCCTGTTCGAGCCATTCCCGTACGAGCTCGGCGCGCGCGATGGCCTCGCGCAGCACGGGAAGGCGTCGCTCCGCGACCTCCCTCAGGTGCTCGACCGCGTCCGCGTCGGCCGTCGACGCCTGGAGCAGAAGCCGGATGTCGCTCAGGGCGAGGCCTGCCCGCTGGGCGGTGTCGATGACCGCCAGGGCCCGCACGACCTCGCTCGGATAGCGGCGCCGGCCGCTGACCCGCGCGGGCTCCGGGAGGAGTCCCATCGACTCGTAGTAGCGGATCGCCGACGGCGCCTTGCCACTGATGCGCGCCAGGTCTCCGATCGAGAGGAAGTCACTTGACATCAAGTCGACTTTAACTTGCACGATGGCTCCTCCGCAGTTCAACGAGGAGGACCCCATGGAGCTATCCGAGCTCGTCGCCTGCACGCTCACCGGCACCGATCTGAAGACTCAGCGGGAGCGCTGGCTCGCGCTCGGCGCGAACTTCGGGCTCGGCAGGCAGGAGACGGAGGACGGGCTGCGCATCAGCTTTCGCCACCACCCGCGGATTCGGCAAGAGCTGGACGCGCTCGTCGCGGTCGAGAACGAATGCTGCAGCTGGGCCGCGTGGAGCGTCGAGGACGAGGGCGACAGGCTGGTCATGGCCGCCCGCTCCGAGGGCACGGGCGTTACCACGCTGCACGGGATGTTCACGCAGCTCGCGTGACCGTCCTCGGGGCAGTCGCCGTCTCGGCGATGGTGCTGGCCTACGCGCTCGAGGAACGGCACAGACTCTTCGTCGCGCTCTTCGGCGGAGCCTGTGCCGCTTCGAGCGCGTACGGCTTCCTGATCGGAAGCATCCCCTTCGGCCTGGCCGAAGCCGTCTGGACACTCATCGCCGTCCGGCGGCTCAGGCGTCCAGGGCCGAGAGGAGAAAACGGAGCATCTCGGTCGGCTCGCGTCGCACACGAGGTGTCGAAGCAGGATCGCGCTTGCGCAACTCGAGCGCGCGCGGGTCGGTGAGCGGCTTGAGCCGCCCGTCGCGGATCAGCTCCTCGTCGACGCCGCCGAGCCTCCCGCCGTACGTCGTGTAGACCGGGACCCCGAGCGCGGCGGCCTCCCGGTTCATCGTCCCGCCCGCCGACACGACGAGGTCGGCGAGCGCGATCAGGCTCTGCGCGTCGACCGCGTCCTCGGGGAGGATCACCGACGGCAGGGCGAGCCCGCGCACGTACTCGCGCTGCTCCTCGGTGCGCGGCAGGACGAAGGCGTGCACGTCCTCGGCCCGCCCGAGGTGCTCAAGGGTCTGCGGGAAGAGCGGATTCGAGTGCCGGTGGTACAGCGAGACGTCCGGCGGCGGCCGCAGCACCACCAGGACGCGCGCCTGGTCGACGCCGAACCGGTCGAGCAGCGAGCGGTCGGGCTCGAAGCCCGCGAGGTAGTACTCCTCCTTCAGGCCGGGGTACTGGACGAGCTTCGGCGGGCGCAC
>DASTZY010000041.1:0-9044 GCA_035764085.1 Gaiellaceae bacterium | reverse complement strand
CGAGATCGAGGTGCTGAAGCTGATCGCGAACGGCAAGGACAACGCCGTCATCGCCGCCGAGCTCCACATCAGCCCGAAGACGGTCAAGAACCACATCTCGAACATCCTCATGAAGCTGCAGATCGACAACCGCATCCAGGCCGCCGTCTACGCGGTCAGGAGCGGAATCGTCTGACAGCCGGGCGAAGAGCTGCGCTCTTCCGCCCGGGGCTAGGGAACTGCGCCGACGGGAGACGCGGTCTCCCGTTGGCTCCGTGCAGTAGAGCTTCGAAGGGCTGACGCAAGGTTCAAGGCCGCGCTTCCGTCGCGAGAGGTTCGAACGTTGCAACCAGAACCAGGCCCAAGCCGAAGGCTAAGACAGCCGCGCAGCGGCGGCTTAGCCGCAGGCCGCACTGCGCTCGCGTCGGCCCGAAAGGCCGCGCGCGAGCGCACGAGGAAGCCACCCCATCCAGGGATCCCAAGACAAACACAGCACGAAGCGGGCCGGAAACCGCGCTTTCCGGCCCGCGCAGTTCCGTCCCCCGCGAGCGAAGCGTCAGCTTCGCGAGCGAACGACGCGGCGCCGCGCTTGCAGATTGCGCAGGAGCGACCGGAGGCAGGCGAGCTCGCCGTCGGCCGTCCGGAGCCGCTCCGAAAGCTCGGCGAGCTCGGCTGCGCCGCCGTGCGCCGTCACCTCGCCGGGGTCGCGCGCGACCTCGCCGAGGCGCCTCTCGAGCCGCAACCGCTCGGCCTCGAGCTCGAGCGCCGCGGCGTAGCCGTCCGTCAACGTCAGCTCGATCGCGTCGAGACTCGGCGCGTCGGCACCGTTCTCGGGCAGGCTGAGCAGCTCCGCGATTTCTTCCCGCAGCGCCATGAGCCCACGATTATCGGACAGCGAACCAACCATCGGAATGGGCCGCACGGCCCATCTTGTGCCGCCGATCGACCCATCCGACTTGACGTTTGCCGTCTTACTTGAAAAATGGAAAGACCCGTGCGTCTCCGTCTTGGTGCCCTAGCGGCCGCGATCGTCGCCCTCCTCCTCGTGCCGGCCGCGCAGGCCGGAACGAGCAATGCGTTCCAGCTGCGGCTCGCCCAGGCGCTGCGCGCGCCACACGTGAGCCCGGCCCAGACGGGCGCGATCGTCCTCGACCTGGCCACGGGCAAGACGCTCTTCGCCGAGCATCCCAACCTTGCGCTCCGTCCCGCGTCGAACGAGAAGCTCGCCACGACCTATGCGGCGCTGACAGCGCTCGGGCCGTCCTTCCGCATCGAGACCGACGTGCTCGGCGACGGGACCCAGGCCGGGACGACCTGGCACGGCGACCTCGTGCTCAAGGGCTACGGCGACCCGAGCCTGTCGAGCGCGGCGCTGCGCTCGCTCGCCGCCCAGGTCGCTGCGGCGGGGATCGAGCACGTCGCCGGGCGGATCGTCGGCGACGAGAGCTGGTTCGACACGCGCCGCACCGGTGTCGGCTGGAAGGCGAAGTTCTACCTGCACGAGTCGCCCGCTCTCTCGGCGCTGATCGTCAACCGTGGCTGGACGGGCCGCTACGAGACGACGAACCCGGCCCTCTGGGCCGCGCAGCTCCTCCGGCTCGACCTGCAGCACGCGGGCGTCTCCGTGCAGGGCGCCGCCGCGGTCGGCGTCGCCACGGACGCAGCGGTCCCGCTCGCGGACGTCGAGTCGCCGCCGCTCTCCGCCCTCGTTCGCCACATGGACGTCTACAGCGACAACTTCTACGCCGAGATGCTGATGAAGGAGATCGGCGCGGTGCAGGGCAGCGGCGGCTCCGCGGCGGCCGGAATCGCGGTGACGCGCCGGCTGCTGGCGGCGGCCGGCGTCCCGCTCGCCGGCGTTCGCATGGTGGACGGCTCCGGTCTTTCGCTCGTGGACCGCTGGACGCCGAACGGGCTCGCCGATCTCCTGCTGAAGATGTGGTTCGACCCGGACCTGCAGCCGTACGTCGTGCCCGCCCTCCCGATCGCCGGCCTGACGGGCACGCTCCGGCACCGGATGCGCACCCGCCCGGCACGCGGACTGGTCCGCGCCAAGACCGGCACGACCGACAACTCGTCGGCCCTCTCCGGCCTGGTCGGCGACCGCTACGTCTTCTCGATCCTCGAGAACGGCCGCCCGGTCAAGACGGCGAGCGCGGAGCGGTCACAGAACCGCTTCGCGCAGGTGCTCGCGCGCGCCGCTGCCGCCTCGACGCCCTAGGCCTCGCCCAGCAGCCCCAGCAGGTCCGCCTCCGAGAGGATCGGTACCTCCGCCTTCCGCGCCTTCGTCAGCTTCGACGCGCCGGGGCCCTCGCCGACCACGAGACCCGTCGTCTTGGCCGAGACGGAGTCGGTCACCTTCGCGCCCAGCGCTTCGAGCCTCGCCTTCGCGTCCTCGCGGGGGAAGCGTTCGAGCGTGCCGGTGATCACATACGTACTGCCGGTCAGCGGGCCCTCACGCGGCCGCTCGTCGTCGCTCAGCTCGAAGCGGAGGCCGAGGTCGCGGAGCTCCTGGACGAGGGCACGGTTCTGCTCGTCCGCGAACCAGTCGACCACGTCCTCCGCGCGGTCGGGGCCGAAGCCCTCGACCTCGGCGACCTCTTCGGGAGCCGCCGCGATCATGCGGTCGACAGTGCCGAAGTGGCTCGCGAGGTTCCGCGCGAGCACCCAGCCGATGCCGGGGATGTTCAAGCCGAGCAGGACGCGCGAGAACGGCACGTGCTTGGAGCGCTCGATCGACTCGATCGCCGCGCCGGCGGAGATCTCGGCGAACCCCTCGAGCTCGACCAGCTGGTCCTTCGTCAGGCGGTACAGGTCGGGCAGCAAGCGGACGAGGCCCTGCTCCCACAGGACGCGGATCGTCTGCTCGCCGACGCCCTCGATGTCCGCGACCCCCGTCCAGTTGATCAGCGTCTCGAGACCGCGCGACGGGCACGCCCGGTTCGGGCAACGGTGCATCGCCTCGCCTTCGGGCTTCACGATCTCCGTGCCGCAGAGAGGGCAGTGCGTCGGCATCCGGAACTCCTTCGTCCCCCGCCGATGCGGTCCCGCGGGACCGACGATCTGCGGGATGACGTCGCCGGCGCGCTGGACGATGACGTCGTCCCCGGCACGGATCTGCTTCCGGTTGATGTCCTCCTCGTTGTGCAGGGTCGCGCGGGTGACGGTGACACCGCCCACCTGCACCGGCTCCATGATCGCCCACGGGTTGAGCGCGCCGGTGCGGCCCACGCGGATCCGGATCTCGAGCAGCCTCGTGACCGCCGTCATCGGCGCCCACTTGTACGCGCGTGCCCACCGCGGCCGGGAATGCAGAACGCCGAGCCGCCGCTGCTGGTCGAGCGAGTCGACCTTGACCACGACCCCGTCGATCTCGTAGTCGAGCTCCAACCGCCGCTTCTCCCACTCGACGCAGGCGGCGGCGACGTCCTCGATCGACTCGAGCCGCTCGGCGTACGGGTTGGTTCGCAGACCATGCTCGCGCAACCACTCGAGCATCTCGAGCTGCGTCTCGAACTCGACGCCCTCGCGGTGACCGGCCCCGTAGACCCAGATCGAGAGGAAACGGTCGGCGGTGATCGCCGCGTTCTTCTGGCGCAGGCTTCCGGCCGCCGCGTTCCGAGGATTCGGCGCGAGCTTCTGATTCGTCCCGGCCAGGCGCTCGTTGAGCTCGCGGAAGCCGGTGAGGGGCAGATACACCTCTCCGCGAACCTCGATCACGGCGGGAGGGTCGCCGTTCAGCCGCAGCGGGATCGCCTTGATCGTGCGCAGGTTCCGCGAGACGTCCTCTCCCTGGATGCCGTCGCCGCGGGTCGCCCCGCGCACGAGGACGCCGTTCTCGTAGGTGAGGTTGACCGCGAGACCGTCGATCTTGGGCTCGAGCACGTAGGCGACGGGCTCGTCGGTGCCGAGGCGCTTGTGGACGTCGTCGTCCCACTTTCGCAGCCCCTCCTCGGTCGTCACCTTCTCGAGCGAGCCCATCGCCTCCAGGTGTCGGACCTTCTCGAACCTGTCCGACAGCCCACCCACCCGATGCGTGGGCGAGTCGGCCGTCACGAGGTCCGGGTGCTCCTCCTCGAGCGCCACGAGCTCGTCGTAGAGGGCGTCGTAGGCCGCGTCCTCCATGATCGGCGCGTCCTCGACGTGGTACGCGATCAGCGCGCGGTTGAGCACCTCGCGCAGCTCCGCGGCGCGTGCGGCGGCCGTCGTGGTCCTAGAGGACGCCAAGGAGCTCCTCGGCGCGGTCGACGACAGCGTCCGGCTCCTCGGCCTCGAGCCGCGCGCGGTCGTGGATCCGGCCCCAGGTCACGGCGACCGCGAACATCCCGGCGGCCTTCGCGGCCCGGACGTCGAAGGGCGAGTCGCCGACGTAGGCCGTCTCCGCGGGAGTCGCTCCGAGCCGCTCGGCGCCGAGGAGCAGAGGCTCGGGGTCCGGCTTGTGCCGCTCCGTCTCGTCCCCGCCGACCACCGTCTCGAAGAGGTGGCCGAGCGGCACGCGCGCGAATGCGAGCTCGACCGTCGAGCGGCGCTTCGCCGTCACGACGCCGAGCCTCCGGCCCTCCTCGTGCAGCCGCACGAGCACGTCCTCCATCCCCACGCAGGCCTCGAGCCCGTCGTGCAGCGGCTCGTTGTGAGCGCGGTAGACGGTGACGAGTCGGTCGACATGCTCCGGCGCGAGCGCCTGCATCTGCGCCTCGAGGCCGGGGCCGCCGACCGCCTGCAGCAGCTCCTCGTCGGAGTAGTCGCGGCCGAGCACCTCGCGCGTGGCGTGACGCATCGAGGCGAGGATGATCGCTCCGGAGTCGACGACGGTGCCGTCGAGGTCGAACAGGACGGTCTCGAACCGCATCCGCCGATCGTATCGACGGTGCCACTAGGCTCCCGGCCGTTGAGCGACGTCTCGGAATTCCGCTACCTCATCGTCCCGCACACGCACTGGGACCGGGAGTGGTACCTGCCGTTCGAGGTGTTCCGGCTGCGCCTCGGCGCCGTCGTGGACGGTGTCCTGGACACGCTCGAGAGCGACGACTCCTTCACCTCGTTCACGCTCGACGGGCAGGCGATCGTGCTCGAGGACTACGTCGAGGTACGGCCTGAGAACGAGGGCCGGCTGCGGGCGCTGCTCGCCGCGGGACGGCTCGAGGTCGGGCCCTCGTACGTCCTGCCCGACGAGATCCTCGTCGGCGGAGAGTCGCTCGTCCGCAACCTCCTGCTGGGACGGCGAGTCTGCCGACGCTTCGGAGTCGAGCCGAGCACCGCCGGCTACCTGCCCGACAGCTTCGGGCATCCCGCGCAGCTGCCGCAGATCCTCGCGGGCTTCGGCATCCGTACCTTCCTCTTCTCGCGCGGCGTGGGCGACGAGCTCGACGACGTCGGGGTCGTCTTCCGCTGGCGCGCCGGCCCGGCGGAGGTCGTCGCGTGTCAGATGCTCCCGCACTACGACAACTTCGCGCGCCTGAGCTGGTACCGGGACGCCGGGGAGCGTGTGCGCGCGATCGTCGAGCGCTTCGGCGAGCTCGTCCGGCGCGCCGGCGGCGACGAGATCGTGCTCGCGAACGGCTCCGACCACCTGCCCGTCGAGCCCGAGCTGCCGCAGATCGTGAAGGGGCTCGAGCAGTCCTCCGGCGCGCCGTTCCGGATCGGCCGCTACGACGAGTACGCGCCGCCGGCGGAGGATCTGCCGGAGCACGAGGGCGAGCTCGTCGGCAGCCGGCTCCAGAACGTCCTCCGCGGCGTCAACTCGGCCCGCATCTACCTCAAGCAGGCGAACGAGCGCGCCGAGCGGCGGCTGCTCTCGATCGAGACCGCGGCGGCGCTGCGCACGTTGCGCGAGGACGCGCCGTTCCCGGCCGCGGACCTGGGGCTGGCGTGGCGCGACCTGCTCCGCAACCACCCGCACGACTCGATCTGCGGCTGCTCGTGCGACGAGGTGCACCGGGACATGCTCGTCCGCTACGAGCAGCTCGGCCGGACGCTCGACGTCGTGGAGCGGGAGGCGCTCGGGGTCGGCGGTGCGCTCGTGAACACGCTCCCGTTCCGCCGACACCGCCGCCTCGACGCTGGAGGCATCTACGAGGTCGGAGGCTTCTGCGGGGACCGTCCCGAGCCGCTCGTCGTTCGCGAGGAGCGGCTCGATCTCGAGAAGATCGCGGAGCTGCTCGTCTTCGAGGACGAGCCGGACGTCGGCGACCTCTACACGTTCTGCCCCTTGGGCCAGGCCGTGCCGGCTCGGCTGGTCGCGTCCCGGCGCGACGGCGACGTGCTCGTGCTCGAGCACGAGCTGCCGGGGATCACGATCGAAACGACGATGCGCTCCGTCCCGGGGCGTGTCGAGCTCACGAGCATCGTCGAGAACGAGGCGGAGGACCACCGGCTCCGGGTGCTCGTCCGCTCCGACGCGGGCGCGGACGAGGTGCGGGCCGAGAGCCAGTTCGCCGTCGTCCGCCGCCCGCTCGCCCCGCCGCCCACCGCAGTGGACTGGGTCGAGCCGCCGGTGCCGACGGCGCATAGCCTCGGCGCGGTGGCGCTCGGCCCGCTCGTCCTGCTCGCGAAAGGCCTGCCGGAGTACGAGGCTTCGGCCGACGGGCTACGGCTGACGCTGCTTCGCTGCGTCGGCACGATCTCGCGTCCGGCCGGCCTTCCGACACGTCCCCTGGCAGCGGGGCCTGAGATCGCCACGCCGGACGGCCAGTGTCGCGGCCGGCACGTGTTCGAGTACGGGCTTCGCTTCGACGGCGACGAGCTCTCCGACGCGGCGCTCGTGCGCGCGAGCCAGGACCACCGCACCGACTTCGTGCGCGGGGATCCCTTCGAGCCGCCGTTCGAGCTCGGGGGCGACGTCGTCTTCTCGTGCCTCAAGCAGGCGGAGGACGGAACCGGCCTCGTCCTCCGCGTCTTCAACCCGAACCCGCAGCCGGAGAGCCTGACGCTGAGCCTGCCGGCCAGGCGCATCCGGCTCGATGAAGATCAGGACGTCGACGGCGGCCTCGAGCTCGCGCCTGGCGAGATCGTGACCTTCCTAGTAGGCGACTGACACGAGGTACAGGCCCCACGGCGGCGCCGTGGCTCCCGCCTCCGAGCGCGCGCGGCCCTCGAGCAGCCCCGGAAGCGACTCCGGCGACTCGACCATCGTCCCCACGAGGCTCCGCACCATGTGCCGGAGGTAGCTGTCAGCGGTGATCTCGAAGTCGAGATGGTCGCCGCGGCGGATCCACTCCGCCGACCGTACGACGCGGGCGAAGACGTCGTGCTGCGTCTGCGTGGGCGTGAAGGCCCGGAAGTCGTGCTCGCCGCGGACCGCCGCCGCAGCCGTGGCCAGCGCCTCCTCGTCGAGCGGGCGCGGCACCCACCAGCTCCGGCGCAGCTCGAACGGTGACGGCGTCGGGCGCGTGAAGAGCCGGTAGCGGTAGCTCCGCGAACGGGCCGAGTGGCGCGCGTGGAACCCGTCCGGCGCCTCCGCCGCGGCGAGCACCGTGACCTCGTCCGGCAGGCGCGTGTTGAGCGCGGCCGCGATGCGCTCGAGTGGCGGTCCGCCCTCGACGTCGACGGAGACGACCTGGCCGAGCGCGTGCACGCCGGTATCGGTGCGGCCGGCGACGGCGAGGCTCTCGAGCGACGAGAAGGTCTCGGCGAGCGCGCCGCGGACCGCCGTCTCGACCGTCGGCAGATCCGGCTGCGCCGCCCAGCCCCGGAAGGGCGTGCCGTCGTACTCGAGCGTCAGGATCAGACGCACGTCAGGGTCGCCTGACGCGATTTGTCAGGTGTTCCTTATGCTCTATTAACTTGCACACCGATTGATATACTCTACTTCGTGAGCGACGAGCATGCCTTCCTCCTCCAGCGGGTCCAGCCGGCGATGGTCGGCCTCATCGACGGCTCGCTGTCGACCCTGGCGCCGATCTTCGCAGTCGTGCTGGCCTCGCACGACACCCGCTTCGCCTTCATCGCCGGCCTCGCCACGTCGATCGGCGCCGCGATCAGCATGGGCTTCTCGGAGGCGCTCTCGGACACCGGCGAGCTCACGGGACGCGGCAGCCCCTGGGCGCGCGGCCTGATCACCGGCGGCGGCACGTTCCTCGGCGGGATCCTGCACTCCCTGCCGTTCCTGATCTCGAACTACCGCGTTGCGCTCTTCTTCGCCGTCGCGGTGGTGGCGTTCGAGCTGCTCATGCTCGCGTACTTCCGGTACCGGTTCTTCCAGGACACGTTCATCCGCGCCCTAGGGCTCGTCACGTTCGCAGGCGTCCTGATCGCCGCCATCAGCGCTGGCCTCGGCAGCCTGCTCGGCTCCCCTGTCAGCGGCTAGCGGCTACGGCTCGAAATCGACGAGCTCGAGGTAGACCATCTCGGCTGCGTCGCCGGGACGGTGGCCGAGCTTCACGATGCGTGAGTAGCCGCCGGGCCGGTCCGCCATCCTCGGCCCGACGTCGGCGAAGAGCTTGTGCACCACTTCCTGCGAGCGGAGGACGGAGAGCGCCTGCCGGCGGGCGTGCAGGTCGCCGCGCCGGCCGAGCGTGATCATCTGCTCCGCGAAGGGCTTGACAGCCTTCGCCTTCGCCTCCGTCGTGCGGATCCGGCCGTGCTCGAGCAGCGAGCACGTGAGGTTCGCGTAGAGGGCGCGGCGGTGCGACGCGTCGCGGCCGAGCTTCTTTCCTGTGCGGGCGTGGCGCATCGCCGCTCTTGCCTACTCGAAGCCGCCCGAGCCGTTCTCGCCGCGGAGGTGGAGGCCGTGCTGCTGCAGGGTCTCCCGCACCTCCTCGATCGACTTCTTGCCGAAGTTCGGGATCGCGGCAAGCTCCTGCTCCGTCTTCATCACGAGGTCGCCGATCGTCTCGATCCCGACCCGCTTGAGGCAGTTGTACGAGCGGACTCCGAGCTCGAGCTCCTCGATCGGGAAGTTCTCCATCCCGTGCGCGAGCGCGGCCTCGGGCGAGACGCCGCCGCCGTCGACGGGCGCGGCCTCGCCGAAGCCCTCGATGCGGTCGAGGTCGGTGAAGATCGCTAGCTGCCGGATCAGGATCTCGGCCGCCTCCGCGAGCGCGTCCTTGGGCTCGACCGAGCCGTCG
>DASTZY010000040.1:0-14022 GCA_035764085.1 Gaiellaceae bacterium | reverse complement strand
TTTGGCGAGCCGACCCTGTCGCCAGGGCCGCTGGTGGGCTCTTACCCCACCGTTTCACCCTTACCGGCCGCGACTCCGGAGATCCGCGACCGGCGGTCTGTTTTCTGTGCCACTTTCCGTCGGCTTTCGCCGCCTCCCTCGATGTCGATCGACACTGCGGGAGCGTCCTGCCCTGCGGTGTCCGGACTTTCCTCGACGTCGGCTCTGAATCAACAGAGGGGACGCCGCGGTCACCCGGCCTGCGACCCGGATTGTACCCCGGTCCCGGCGCGGTCCATTCGCCCGTGCAGGCGCATCGCGCACTCGGGGCAGCGCACGAGCGGCCCCTCGTGGAGGACGAACTCGCCGCAGACCGGGCACTCGAGCGAGGCCCCGCGCAGCACGGCGAGGAGCTCCTGCTCGAGCGTCCGGTGCAGAGAGGTCAACCCGTTCACAGCTCCCGGAAGACCCCCACGACCTTGCCGAGGATCTGCACGTGGCGGGCGTAGATCGGCTCGAGCGCGGCGTTCTCCGGCTGCAACCGGATGCGACCGCTCTCGCGGAAGAAGCGTTTCACCGTCGCCTCGTCCGCGGTCTCGTCGTCGCCGGCGAGGGCGACCACGATCTCGCCGTCGCGCGCGTCCTGGGCGCGGCGGACGACGACGACGTCGCCGTCGAGGATGCCGGCCTCGATCATCGAGTCCCCCTTGACGCGCAGCAGGAAGTCGCCGCGCAGGTTCTCGGGCACCGCGATCTCGTCCTCGACGTTCTCGTCCGCGAGCAGCGGCCCGCCGGCGGCGATCTGACCGAGCAGCGGCAGCTTCGGCAGCTCCGCGACCGCGGGGGCGCCGCCCTCCTTCTCGCGGCCGACGAGCTCGAGCGCCCTCGGCTTCGTGGGATCCCGGCGCAGCAGGCCCGCGCGCTCGAGGTTGGCGAGGTGGGCGTGGACCGTAGAGGGCGAGGCCAGACCGACCGCCTCGCCGATCTCGCGAACCGTCGGGGGGTATCCATGGCGATCGACGTAGTCGAGGAGGAAGCTCCAGATC
The DNA here is from genome assembly GCA_035764085.1 of Gaiellaceae bacterium. Classification (GTDB taxonomy): domain Bacteria; phylum Actinomycetota; class Thermoleophilia; order Gaiellales; family Gaiellaceae; genus Palsa-739. The sequence goes on along the minus strand of DASTZY010000040.1, from coordinate 12,997 downwards.
TCGCGCTGCCGGCCGGTCAGCTCGGCTGTGGTCTGCATCTCACGCTCCGGGGTCGGGTACGGTGGCGAACAGGTGTTCGACAGCAGGGTACGGACTCCTCCGGACGGCGTCAATCGGGAAGACGAAGGGCCGCCTCGCGGCGACCCCGGAAATGCGCTGGAGAGGACTTGAACCTCCACGGCCTGTTAAGGCCACTAGGCCCTCAACCTAGCGCGTCTACCAATTCCGCCACCAGCGCGAGAGCCCGCGCAGTGTAGCGCCCGCTCCCACCCGGCAATCCCGGCGAGCGTCGCTAGTTGAGGTAGTTGAAGAGGGCGATGCTGTTCGCGAAGAAGAGCACCGCGAGCACGACGGTGACCCGCGTGAGGTTGCGCTCCACGACGTGCGTCCCGCCCTGCGAGGCCGGGGTGAATCCCAGCCCGCCCATGCCCGCGTCGCGCCCGGAATGCATGAGGATGGTGGTCGTCAGGCCGACGACGAAGAGCACCTGGAGGACGGCGAGGACCGAGAGCACGCCCTCAGGGTAGCCGCCGCCGCGTCACTTCGACGATCGCGCCCACCAGTTCTGAGGCAATCCGGTCCTTGGTGACGTAGCCGGACGCTCCGACCTCCCGCGAGCGGTCGACGTCGGCCCGCGAGTTCGAGCCGGTGAGCATGAGGACGCTGACGCCCTCGCTCTCGGCCTTGATCTCGCGCGTGGCCTCGAAGCCGTCCAGCACCGGCATGCTCACATCCATCAGGACGACGTCCGGCCCGAGCGTCCGCGCGAGCTCGACCGCCTCGCTCCCGTCGCCTGCCTGGCCCACCACCTCGATCCGGTCGTCGGCGGCGAGGATCGCCTCCAGCGCCTCGGCGAAGAGACGATGGTCGTCGGCGATCAGGACGCGGAGGGGCTTCCGCTTCCGGGTGCGCATCCACGAATCCTCCCTGTTAGCGTCGACTTGTGGAAGGGGACGTACGCGATCGGATCCAGAAGCTATTGGTGACCGGGGACAATCGCCTCAAGCAGGGCGTCGATCCGGCCAAGGCGCGCGAGAGCTGGGAGCAGGCGCTCGCCCTCGCCCGCGACGCGGGGCTGGAGGATCGGATCCGACCGCTGGTCGAGGTCAGGCTCGCCGATCTCGAGCAGCGGCGCGACTGAGGATCGCCTCGATCCGCTCGGCCTGGCGGCGTACGTCGTGCTCCGCGGTCGCCTCGCGGGCGGCGTCGTTGGGGCACGGCAGGGCGGCGGCCTGCTCCAGCCCGCGCGCCAGGGCGTCGACGTCGAGCGGGTCGACGAGCACGCCGGCCTCGGGCGACACGAACTCCGGGGGGCCGCCGATGCGCGTCGCGACGACCGGACGCCCGCAGGCCATCGCCTCGAGCAGCGCCTGGCCGAGCGGCTCCACGAGGCTCGGCTGGGCGAGCACCCGGCACTCGGCGAGCAGCCGCGGGACCTCGTCGTGCGGCACGCGCCCGAGCAGCCGGACCCGCTCGCGTCCCTCGAGCCTCGGCCGGAGCGGGCCGTCGCCGGCGAACGTGAGCGTCCCCTCGCCGAGCCGCGCGAAGGCGTCGGCGAGCCGGACGACGTTCTTCCGCTCCTCGAGCGCGCCGACGCAGAGGAAGGACGGCGGCCCCGGCGGGGCGTCCGTCACCGCGAAGCGCTCTCGGTCGACGCCGCTCGAGACGACCTCCACCTTGCCGCGCGCCTCGGGCAGCTTCGTCTCGAGCTCGCGCTGCAGGTAGCGCGAGACGCAGATCACGGCCGCGGCGCGCCGCACCACGATCCGCGTCGCGGCCGCCACTCCACGGAGCGCTCCGATGTTGCGGACGTCGCGCCCGTGGGCCGTGACCACGAGCGGGGCGCGGCCGGCGAGAGCGGCGATCAGCCCGGACGGGACGAGGAAGTGCGCGTACACGACGTCGGGCCGCGCGGCGGCGATCGTCCTCCGCGCGAGCGTCAGGTAGCGGAGCTTCCCGCCCGCCCGCGTGTCGAGGACGGCGAGGTCGACCTGGTGGCCGCGCGCGACGAGCTCGCGCTCGACCTGCGCGACGAACGTCCCCAGGTCCGGTGCGTCGGGCCCCGGGTACATCTGGGAGACGAGCAGGACGCGCACGGGGCCAGCGTACGCGGGCCCCGTGCCACGAGCAGCGCCTGCGGCTACGCGGCCGCGGCGCTGCGAACGACGTCGACGACGAAGTCGGAACGGCCCTCGAAGAGCAGGTCGAGGAGGCGGCTACCGCCGACGAGCCCGACGGGACGCCGCAGCAGCGCGACGAGACGCGCCTCGTCGAGTCCCGCCGCGCGGGCCGCCTTGACGGCCTCGCGGACGCCGGCGGGGATGGAGCCGCCGGGCCCGAACTGCCAGGCCGGGTAGAGCCACTCCTCCCGGTCGCGGACTGCGAAGAGCTCGCCGTTCTCGCGCAGGCGCTCGATCTCCTTCGGGTTCACGCCGAGCCGGCTCGACAGCCACGAGCCGGGAAGCGGGGTGGTGAGCATGCTGTGCATTTCCATCTCCTGTTCTCGTTCAGACGGCGCCCGCGCGCCCCACCCTCAGCACGAGGCCGAGGGCGGCGAGCGCGAGCAGGGCGACGACCAGTCCGCCGAAGAAGAGGCGGCGGCGCATCAGAGCGAGGCGGCGACCGCGGTGGGCGCAGGCTGGGCGGGGACGTAGACGGGCTCGTAGCCGGCTAGGCGGCCGAGCGGAGCGCCGAGGGCGAGCCCGATCCGCTGCACGAGCGCGGGCGGGAAGGGCAGGCGAACGGTGTCGAAGTGCGCGTTCGCGATCACCGCGAGGCGAAGCGGGTTCGGCATCCCCTTGCGGTTCGTCTTGCCGTCGGCCGCGAGCGCGAACATCGTCTCGAGCAGCGCCTCGAACTGCAGGGCGGGGCGCACCTCGCAGACGAAGTGGGCCTCCTCCTCGCCCGCGTTCCAGAACTTGTGCGGCGTGCCGGCGGGCACCGTCAGGCGCTGACCGGGGCCTGCGACGAGCTTCTTGCCGCCGACCTTGAAGCCGACGCTGCCGCGGAGGATCTCGAAGCGCTCCTCCTGGCCCGGGTGCACGTGCGCGGCGGCGACGAAGCCGTTCGGCTGCACGAAGGTCTCGATCACGACGGCCTGCCCGTTCGTCTCGCGGGAGGTCTGGCGAAAGACGATGCGCTCGCCGGTGACGGGGTTGTGGATGGTGTCTCCTGCGTGGATCATGTCGGGTGCTCCTTCCGGTCGTTCGGGGTAGGAGCACCATCGAGGGCACCGCTTAATTTCCACTTGGGGCCCACTTGGGAAGGGGGTCGGAGAGCATCGAATTCCGCATCCTCGGGCCGGTCGAGGTGGTCGGGGACGAAGGCCCGCTGTCGCTGGGAGCGCCCAAGCAGCGCGCGCTGCTGGCCGTTCTCCTCCTGAACGCGAACACGGTCGTGACGCGCGACCGGCTCGTGGACGTCCTGTGGGGCGAAGAGCCGCCCCGCTCCGCGGTCTCCTCGGTGCAGGTGTACGTGCACGGGCTGCGCCGGGCCATCGGCGCGGAGCGGATCGAGCGGCACGGGACGGGCTACCGGCTGCAGCTGGATCCGGCCGAGCTCGACCTCAGCCGCTTCGAACGTCTCGTCGAGCAGGCCGCCGCGGCGCTCGCCGCGGGGCGGGCCGCCGACGCGGCCGAGGATCTGCGGCGAGCGCTCGCGCTGTGGGTCGCGGCGCCGCTCGCCGACCTCGAGGGGGAGCCGGTCCGCGAGGCGGAGGCGGGGCGGCTCGAGGAGCGCCGCCTGCGGGCGCTCGAGCTCCTCCACGACGCGGAGCTCGCGCTCGGCCGGCACGACGAGCTCGTGCCCGAGCTCGAGCGGCTGATCGCGGCCGAGCCCTACCGCGAGCGGTTCCGGGCGCAGCACGCGCTCGCGCTCTACCGCTCGGGTCGGCAGGTGGACGCGCTCGCGGCGTGCAGGGCCGCGCGGGAGCTGCTCGTCGAGGAGCTCGGGGTCGATCCCGGGCCGGAGCTGCAGGAGCTCGAGCGGCGGATCCTGCGCCACGATCCCGCGCTCGCGGCGCCGGACGCGCCGGCGCCCGCGCTGCTGCGCCTGCCCACGCCGCCGACCCCGCTCGTGGGGCGGCGCCTCGAGGTCGCCGCCGTGTGCGCCCTGCTGCGGCGGGACGACGTGCGCCTGGTGACGCTCACCGGGCCGGGTGGCGCCGGCAAGACGCGGCTCGCGCTCGCCGCCGCCGCGGAGCTCGCGCCCGAGCTGCGCGACGGCGCGGTGTTCGTCGACCTCGCGCCGGTCAACGACCCGGCCCTGCTCGGATCCGCGCTCGCGCAGGCGCTCGGCGCCGGCGACACCGGAGTCCCCGTGGAGGAGGTGCTCGCTACCCACCTCTGCGACCGGAGCATGGTGCTGCTGCTCGACAACCTCGAGCAGCTGGTGCCCGACGTCGAGCTCGTCGCCCGCCTCCTCACGGCGGCCCCGCGGCTGCTCGTCCTCGCGACGAGCCGCACGCCCCTGCGCCTCGCCGGCGAGCACGAGTACCCGGTGCCGCCGCTCGCGCTACCTGAAGCGTCCGCCCGCCCGAGCTTCGAGCAGCTCGCCGCGAACGACGCCGTGCGCCTGTTCGCCGCCCGCGCCGCCGCCGTCGACCCGGAGTTCCAGCTGGACGAGGGCAACGTCGCCGCGGTGGCCGAGGTGTGCGCGCGGCTCGACGGCCTGCCGCTGGCGATCGAGCTGGCGGCGGCGCGATCCAAGCTCCTGCCGCCCGAGACCATGAGCCGGCGCCTCGACCGGGCGCTCGATCTGCTCGTCGGCGGCGCCCAGGACCTCCCGGGCCGCCAGCAGACGCTGCGCGCGACGCTCGAGTGGAGCCACGGCCTCCTCACCGAGGACGAAAGCACGCTCTTCTCGCGACTCGCGGTCTTCGCAGGCGGCTGGACGCTCGACGCGGCCGAGACCGTCTGCGGCAGCGACGGGCTCGACGTGTTCGAGACGCTGGCCTCGCTCGTGGACGAGAGCCTCGTCCGGCCGCTGCGCCGCCCGACGGGCGAGCCGCGCTTCACGATGCTGGAGACGATCCGCGAGTACGCGGGCGAGCTGCTCGAAGCGTCGGGCGAGGCCGAGACCGTGCGCCGGCGGCACTGCGAGGACGTCCTGGCGAGGGCGGAGGCGGAGTCGGCGGCCTGGCACGCCGGCGCCGACCCGCAGGAGACGCTCTTCCGCTTCCTCGACGAGGAGCACGACAACCTCCGCGCGGCGCTGACCTGGGCGGCCGGCGCGGGCGAGCTGGAGCTCGAGGTACGGCTGGCCGTCGCCGCACGCTGGTACTGGGTCGTGCAGGGGCACCTCGGCGAGGGGAGCCGCTTCTTCTCGGGAGTCCTGGGCCGCGCCGCGAGCGCTCCCGTGGAGCTCCGCGCGAAGGCCCTCGTGCACGCGGCGATCTTCCCCTTCCGGCTGGGCGACAACAAGACGGCGGCCGACTGGCTGCAGGAGAGTCTCGATCTCTACCGTGAGCTCGGCGACGAGGAGGGCGTCGCCCGGGCGACCGCGGAGCTGGGCGGCGTGGCGATCGCCGAGCAGGACCTCGATCGCGCGGCCGCGTTGTACGAGGAGTGCGTCCCGCTCATGCGTAGCCTGGGCAACCAGAGCCGTCTCGCCGTCGTCTTCGGCAACCTCGGCACGATCGCCCACATGCGCGGCGAGCCTTCCACCGCGGTCGGCTACTACGGTGACGCGATCGAGGCGGCCCGGTCGGCCGCCGACGAGGACGGCGTCGCGGTGAACCTGCACAACCTCGGCCGCTCCGAGCTCGCCCTCGGACGGCCGGGCCCGGCGCTCGAAGCGCTGCACGAGAGCCTCACGATCGCCCGGCGGCTCCGCTACCGCGAGGTGATCGCCTACTGCCTCGGTGGGTTCGCGGAGGTGGCGAGCCTCGAGGGGGACCCCGAGCGCGCAGCCACCCTGCTCGGGGCCTCCGAGCATCTCTTCTCCGAGATCGGCGCGATCCCGAGCCCGGACGAGGCGGCGGCGCAGGAGCGGGTCATCCACCACATCCGCGAGGCGCTCGGCACCGAACGCGCCGCCGAGCTCCGGGCCGAGGGCGCGGCGCTGACGCTCGACGAGCTGCTCGAGCGCGCAGCCTCCCCTGCCTGAGGCATCGTCGTCCTGAACCGTGACAAAGAGGGGAGCGCCGGGCGACGCCGGGCGCTCCCCTTGAACGGATCGCCTATTGGCGCCGGCGGTCGACGAGGTCGGCCATGACCGGCACGTTCTGCGTGTCGCAGGTGTTGGCGAGGCAGCCGAGATGCCAGCTGTCCTCGATCGTGCGCAGCATCGAGTAGTGGTTGTACGGGGTGAAGGACGCCCGCGCCTGGTGCTGACGGTGGCCGGAGATCACGATCGTGAGTACGTGGCCGCCGCCGGGGTTCGCGTTGCAGCAGCCGCGCGTGTCGCCGAAGCCGAAGTCCGTGGGAGAGTTCGTGAAGTCGCTCTCGTCCCAGGTGATGAAGATGACCGAGTTCGGCCCCCACGCCTTCGACGACGTGATCGCGCTCACGGTGTCGGAGAGGAACGTGTCGCCCGCCTGGATCAGCAGCTGCTCGTTCGAGAAGTCGCAGGGATCTGCCGAGCCTCCGCCGCCCCGGCCGTGCATGTCGTGACACTGATCCGGGCTGATCCACGAGTAGTCGGGCACGTCGTTCGACGCGAGGTCGGTGGTGAGCTGGCTCAGGTCGACCAACTTCGCCAGCCGGCTCTGACTGTTCTGCACGTCCGCGAACGAGATGAAGGGGTTGTGCTTGCGCTCGTACAGCTGGTTGCCGCAGACGCTCTGGGTCTTCGACGTACAGAGCCCGTACGACTGGAAGTAGCCCTTCCACGACTTGTGGTGGCTCTCGAGCTGGTCGACGATGTTCGGCAGGTCGACCGTGACGTCATTGTCGTTCGGGACACCCTGAGTCGTGCCGGCCGTCGCCGCGATGTAGTTCGGCTGGCTCGGGTGCGTGACGCCGTAGTAGTTCCCGGCGACGCCGTACTTCTGGACCGCCTGGTTGATCCACGGCGCGTTCGGATTCCCGAGCAGCGCCTCGATGCCGGTGTTCTCCATCATGATCGTGAACACGTGGCCGAGATGCTGCGTCTTCGCCGAGTGGCCTTTCGAATGCCCGTGCGAATGTCCCCGTGCGGCGGGGGCAGCAGCCGTCCCGACGAGCAGCACCAGCGCTGCGATCAGGCTCCCGCCGGCCAGGATCCAACGACGTTTCGTCATCTCACTCCTCCCTCGGTTTGGAACGCCCACATGGGTTCCCCCTCACGCTTCCACCGGAACCTGACGCTCCGGGGAATGCGTGGAAGCATGTCAGGAGCGGCGTTGCGAGTCGTACATGCCCCACTCCTCGCGCAGCGCCTCGCAGATCTCGCCGACGGTGCAGCGCGCGCGTAGCGCCTCGCGCATGGGCAGGAGCAGGTTCGTGTCGCCGAGGGCCGCTTCCCGTACCGCAGCGATCGCTGCGGCCGCCTCGCCGTCGTTCCGCTCCGCCCGCACGCGCGCCGTCCGCTCGAGCTGCCGCCGCTCCGCCGCCGGGTCGATGCGCAGGAGCTCGATGCGCTCGTCCGCTCCCTCCTCGAACGCGTTGACGCCGACGATGACGCGCTCGCCGGCCTCGACCTCCTGTTGGAACTCGAACGCGGCCCGCTCGATCTCCTCCTGCACGAAGCCGGACTCGACGGCTGCGACGGCGCCCCCGGCCTCGTCCACTCGCTCGATCAGCTCCCACGCGCGCGCCTCGAGCTCGTCGGTCAACGCCTCGATGAAGTAGGCGCCGCCGAGCGGATCGGCGGTGTCCGTCGTGCCGGCCTCGGCGGCGAGGATCTGCTGGGTGCGGAGCGCGACGTGCGCCGCGTGCTCCGAGGGCAGGGCGAGCGCCTCGTCATAGCTGTTGGTGTGGAGGCTCTGCGCGCCGCCGGCGATCGCCGACAGCGCCTGGATCGCCACGCGCACGACGTTGTTCTCCGGCTGCTGCGCGGTGAGCGTCGAGCCCCCGGTCTGGGCGTGGAAGCGGAGGGCGAGCGCGCGCGGGTTGGTGGCGCCGAAGCGCTCGCGCATGATCCGCGCCCACAGCCTGCGGGCGGCGCGGAACTTCGCCACCTCCTGGAAGAAGTGGTTGTGCGCGTTGAAGAAGAAGGAGAGGCGCGCGCCGAACTCGTCCGGCGACAGCCCGGCGTCGACCGCCGCCTCGCAGTAGGCGATGCCGTTGGCGAGCGTGAAGGCGAGCTCCTGCGCCGCCGTCGAGCCGGCTTCGCGGATGTGGTAGCCGCTGATCGAGATCGTGTTCCAGCGCGGGATCCGCTCGGCGCAGTACGCGAACAGGTCGGTCGTCAGCCGCATCGAGGGCCGCGGCGGGAAGATGTAGTTCCCGCGCGCGACGTACTCCTTGAGGATGTCGTTCTGGACGGTGCCGCGCAGGTCGGCGGGCGCGACGCCCTGCCCGTCGGCCACGAGCTCGTAGAGGAGGAGCAGGAGCGAGGCCGGCGCGTTGATCGTCATCGACGTCGAGACCTCGCCGAGCGGGATCCCGGCGAGCAGGATCTCCATGTCGGCGATCGAGTCGATCGCCACGCCGGTGCGGCCGACCTCGCCGAGCGCGCGCCGGTCGTCGGAGTCGTAGCCGAGCTGCGTCGGCAGGTCGAAGGCGATCGAGAGGCCCGTCTGGCCGCGCTCCAGCAGGTAGCGGTAGCGCGCATTCGACTCCTCCGCCGAGGCGAACCCCGCGTACTGGCGGATCGTCCACGGCCGGCCGCGGTACATGTCCGGATAGGGCCCGCGCGTGAACGGGTACTCGCCCGGCGGCTCGAGCTCACGCGGCGCGTCGGCGGCGGTGTAGACCGGCTTCACGTCGATGCCGGATTCGGTCCGTCGCTCCTCGGTCGCCACGAGGGAAATCGTATGCGGCAGGCAAGATCAGCACATGCGCGTCACCGTCCGCCTCTTCGCCGGCCTGCGGGAACGTGCGGGCACGGCCCGGCTCGAGCTCGAGGACGTGGCGCGCGTCGACGACGTCTGGCCGGCGCTCGGGCTCGGCGCCGAGCCACCCGGCCTCCTCTATGCGGTGAACCGCGACTACGTCGAGCCGGGGCACGAGCTCGCGGACGGCGACGAGGTGGCCGTCATCCCTCCCGTCAGCGGCGGCTCGTTCCGGCTCGTCGATGGCCCGCTCGACGTCGCCGCCGTGCTGCGCGAGGTCGAGGAGCCCGAGGCCGGCGCGGTCGCGAGCTTCGTCGGGACGGTCCGCCGCCGCTCGCGCGACCGCGACGTCGAGTACCTCGACTACGAGGCGTACGAGGAGATGGCCGAGCCGATGCTGTCGCGGCTCGGGGACGAGCTGACGGAGCGCCACGGGCTCTGCGCGGTGGCGATCCACCACCGGCTCGGACGCGTAGAGATCGGCGAAGCGAGCGTCGTGATCGCGGTCTCGGCCCCTCATCGCTCGGCCGCGCTCGACGCCTGTCGCGAGGCGATCGAGACGTTGAAGACGACGATCCCGCTCTGGAAGAAAGAGGTGTACGCCGGCGGCGAGGAATGGATCGGGCGGGGGTCGTGAGCGCGCAGGCGGAGCAGGAACGCGGGATCATCCGCCGCTCGCTGGAGCGGCTGGTCGGCTCCGGGATCGTGATCGGCGGCGCGGCCCTCAAGTGGGGCTTCCTCTTCGCGAAGTTCTTCGCCTTCTTCGTCTCCTTCGCCGCCTACTCGTTCTGGTTCGGGAGCTGGCAGTTCGGGCTCGGCTTCGTGCTCCTGATCCTCGTGCACGAGCTCGGCCACGTTGCCGAGGCGCGGCGGCAGGGGCTGCCGGTGACGCTGCCGACCTTCATCCCGTTCCTCGGCGCCTACGTCATGGTGCGGCACGGCGGCGGGCCGCCCTGGCGGAGCGCGCTCGTCTCCCTCGCCGGCCCGGTCGTCGGCGGGCTCGCTGCTGCGGCGGTGTGGGGCGTCGGCTCCGCACGCGGCATCACGTGGCTCGTCGTGCTGGCGAACATCGGTTTCCTGCTCAACGCCTTCAACCTGCTGCCGATCGGCTTCCTCGACGGCGGCAGCGTCATGCGGGCGATCAAGGAGTCCCGGCGCGGCTGGATCCGCTACGAGCACGGCGTCCCGGTCGAGGCCATGCCCCCGGACCCGGAGCACGCCACGCTCGTCGCCGTCCTCTACGGGCTGGTTGCCGCGCTCCTCGTCGGCGCGCTGCTCGCGACGCGGCACAGCGGGATGCTCTAGATGCGCGATCGCGAGCTTCTCCAGACGCATCACGAGGAGGACGAGCTGCGCCGGCACACGGAGTCGATCGGCCGCGAGTTCCTCACCGGCTTCGAGGCGGTGGAGAAGATCGACCGCCCCGCCGTCTCCTGCTTCGGCTCGGCGCGCACGCCGGAGGGATCGCGGCCGTACGAGGTCGCCCGCGAGACCGCGCGCCTCTTCGCCGACGCGGGCTGGGCGGTCGTCACCGGCGGCGGGCCGGGTGTGATGGAGGCGGCGAACCGCGGCTGCCGCGAGGGAGGCGGGCTCTCGGTCGGCTTCAACATCGAACTCCCGCACGAGCAGGGGTCGAACCCGTACGTCGACCTCGCGCTGACCTTCGACCACTTCTACGCGCGCAAGACCATGTTCGTGAAGGCCGCGGAGGGCTTCTGCGTCTTCCCCGGCGGCTTCGGCACGGCCGACGAGCTGTTCGAGTCGCTGACGCTGATCCAGACCGGCAAGGTCCTCCACTTCCCCGTCGTCCTGGTCGGGGAGACGTACTGGGCGCCGCTGCTCGAGTGGGTGCGCCGCAGCGCCCTCGCCGACGGCATGGTCTCGCCGGACGATCTCGCCCTGCTGACCCTGACCGACGAGCCGCAGGTCGCCGTCGAGACCGTGCTCGACGCCTATCGGCGCGGCGACGGCCGCGTCAGCCCGCACGAGCCGCACAAAGCCGACGCGCAGTAGCGTTCGCGGACATGGAGCTCCGCGATCTGCCCTCGGTGGACGAGCTCGCGCGCGAGGCCGGCGACCCGCTCGCGGTGGACGCGGCCAGGGCGGTGATCGACCGCGCGCGAGAGGAGATCCGGGCGGGCGCCGATCCGGGCGATCTCGCGGCGCGCCTGCGGGAGGAGCTGGCCGACGCGCGGCAGCCTCGGCTGCGCCGTGTGCTCAACGCGACCGGGATCGTCGTGCACACGAACCTGGGCCGCGCGCCGCTCGCCGAGGAGGCGCTCGCGCGGGTGGTCGAGGCCGGGCGCGGCTACTCGAACCTCGAGCTCGACCTCGGCCAGGGAGCCCGCGGCTCGCGCCAGGATCACGTCGCCGGGATCCTGCGCCGGCTCACCGGCGCGGAGTCGGCGCTCGTCGTCAACAACAACGCCGGCGCCGTGCTGCTCGCCCTCGCGGCGCTGGCCGAGGGGCGCGACGTCGTCGTCTCGCGCGGCGAGCTGATCGAGATCGGGGACGGGTTCCGCATCCCCGACGTCCTGGCCCGCTCGGGCGCGCGGCTCGTCGAGGTCGGGACGACGAACCGGACGCGGGCCGCCGACTACGAGCGCGCGATCGGCGACGGGACCGCACTCCTCCTCCGCGTCCACCAGTCGAACTTCCGCGTCGTCGGCTTCGAAGAACGGCCGCGGCTCGAAGAGGTCGCGGCGGTGGCGCGCCGGCACGGCCTGCCGCTCGTCGACGACCTCGGTTCGGGACATGTCTCCGCTGGTAACAGGCTGTTACTAGGTCAGGAGGAGCCGACCGCGAAGGAGTCGCTCGCGGCCGGCGCGGACCTCGTCTGCTTCTCGGGGGACAAGCTGCTCGGCGGGCCGCAGGCGGGCATCGTGCTCGGCCGTGCGGAGCTCGTCGACCGGCTCCGCCGGCACCCGCTCCAACGCGCGCTGCGGATCGACAAGCTCTCGCTGGCGGCGCTCGAGGGGACGCTCCTCCTCCACCTCGACGCGCCCGAGCGGATCCCGGTTCTGCGGACGCTCGGCCAGGACGCCGCGACGGTGCGCGCGCGGGCGGAGCGGCTGGCGGCCGCGACCGGCGGCGAGGTCGAGGAGACGGTCGGGCGCGTCGGCGGCGGCGCGCTGCCGCTCGCGGAGCTCCCGAGCTTCGCGTGCGCGCTCGACGAGTCGCTTGCGGCGCCGTTGCGGGCGGGCGAGCCGCCGGTCGTGGGCGTCGTCCGCGACGGCCGCCTCCTGCTCGACTGCCTGACGCTGACGGACGCGGAGGCCGACGAGGCGGGCGCGGCCGTCGTCGCCCTGCGGTGACGGTGCTCGTCCAGGAGATCTGGGAGAACCGCGTCTGGGCGGCGCGGCCGATGCGGCTGGTCGCCGAGACGCCGGACGGCGCGGCGCTGTGGTTCCCGCACGGCACCCGCTGGCAGGCGCCGACGACGCCCGGGTCGCGGCCACGCGAGGCGACGAGGGGCGAGCGGCTTGCCGCGTCGCTCCGCGACCGCGAATGGGCGCTCGTCGAACGCGAATGGGACACGGCCACGCTCCAGATCTGGCCGCGCGGCGCCTGGCACTCGATCTGGCTGTCCTGGCGCCCCGACGGATCGCGCTGGGGGTTCTACGGCAACATCCAGCTGCCCTACGAGCGCACGCGCTGCGGCTTCCGCACGCTCGATCTCGTCCTCGACGTCCTCGTCGGGCTCGACGGAAGCTGGCGTCTCAAGGACGAGGACGAGCTCGCGGCCTTCGTCGCGGCGGGAGTCGTCGACGCCGAGCTGGAGCGCCGGATCCGCGAGGAGGCGGATGCGATCGTCGCCAAGCTCGAGCGCGGGGAGCCGCCCTTCGACGGCAGCTTCGAGGACTGGGCTCCCGACCCCGAATGGCCGCAGCCCGAGCTGCCGGCCGGCTGGGAGCGCGCATGCCGCTGACGGTCGGGACGGCGGGGCACATCGACCACGGCAAGACGGCGCTCGTCGAGGCGCTGACCGGCAAGAACACCGACCGGCTGCCGGAGGAGCACGAGCGCGGCATCTCGATCGACCTCGGCTACGCCCCGCTCGAGCTGCCGGACGGCACCAGCCTC
>DASTZY010000039.1:0-7059 GCA_035764085.1 Gaiellaceae bacterium | reverse complement strand
CGCGCCTTGATCTCGTTCGTGATGTGCGGGATCACCTGCACCGTCGCGCCGAGGAAGTCGCCCTTGCGCTCCTTGCGCAGGACGGTGTCCCAGATCGCGCCGGCGCTGTGGCTCGCGCTGCGGAGGAAGTTCTCGTCGACGAACCGCTCGTAATGGCCGATGTCGAGGTCGGTCTCGGCCCCGTCCTCGGTCACGAAGACCTCGCCGTGCTGGAACGGGCTCATCGTCCCCGGGTCGACGTTGAGGTACGGGTCGAACTTCTGCAGCTGGACGCGCAGGCCCCGCGACTTGAGCAAACGGCCGAGCGAGGCGGCGACGATTCCCTTGCCGAGCGCCGAGACGACTCCACCCGTGACGAATACGTACTTCGGGGCCCGTGCGCTCACGGGATTTCAGGGTAGCAGCGGATCCGGCCGGACCCTAGTCGGGCGCCTGCCGGACGAGGTCGGCGAGCCGCGCCAGCGCGTCCGAGGGGAAGGGGCGTCCGACGCCGGCGAATCGCGGCGCGTCCACGACGAGCGTCGCGGCGGCCTGCTCGTCCTCGTTCGGCTCGAGTCGCAGCTCGGCCTCGATCCGCTCCGACAGCAGCTGGAACGAGAGCCGTGAGGGCGGCTCCACGTCCATCACCAGCAGCTTCCCGGTCATCTGCGGTCGCCGGCGGAAGCTCGGCCTGGCGGCGCCGCCTTCGACCCGCCAGAGCGCCCCCGGCGCCAGCGCGCGCCGCACGGTCGGCTCGACCCGCGCGATGCCCGGCCACCACTCAGCCAGCCGCTCCGCCTCGGCCAGCACCGCCCACACCTCTTCGACGGTCGCCGGCAGGACGCGGCTAGCGGCGTACTGCGGCAAGGAACTCCTGTCCGCCGAGCATCCGCTCGAGCTCGGCCCTCCGCGCGGCGTCGTCGAGCCGCTCGATCCGCGTATGCGTCGGCTCGCCGGGCGTCTTCTCCACCCGGAAGTGGCGGTCGGCGAGCGCTGCGATCTGGGGGAGGTGCGTGATCGTCACGACCTGGGCGTGCTCGGCGAGCCGCTGCAGCAATCGTCCTACGGCGTGCGCCGTCTCGCCGCCGATCCCCGCGTCGATCTCGTCGAAGACGAGCGTGTCGCCGCCGGCGACCGCCGCGATGGCGAGCGCGATGCGGGAGAGCTCGCCGCCGGAGGCGGTCTCCGCGACCGGCGCGAACGGGAGGCCCGCGTTCGGGCGGACGAGGAAGACGGCGTCGTCGGCGCCGGTCGACCCAGCCTCGTCACGCTCCCGCAGCTCGCACACGAACTCGCCCTCGCCCATGCCGACACCGCGCAGCTCGCCGGCGACGGCCTCGGCGAACGCGGGAGCCGACGCACTGCGCTCCGCCCGCAACTCGAGCGTCAGCGCAGCGACGCGAGCCTCGGCCGCCGCGAGCTCGCGGGCGACCGCCTCGGCGGGATCGGAGCCGTCGGCGAGAGCGGCGAGCTCGGCCTCCGCTTCCGCACGCCGCTCCAGGAGCTCTTCGTACGTCGCGCAGCGGAACCGGCGCTTCGCCTCGGCGATCCGGTCGAGCTCGCCCTCGAGCTGCTCCAGCCGGCCCGGCTCCGCCTCGAGCGACGCGAGGAAGGCGTGGAGATCGGACGCGGTCTCGCGCAGGCGGAGCTCGACGTCCCGGAGCTCGTCCCCGGCGCGCTGCAGCTCGGGCGCGATTCGCTCGAGCGGCGCTACCGACCGCTCCGCGACCGCGACGAGGCCGGTTGCCCCCTCGCCCTCGTCCGGCGCGAGCGCCGCGGCGGCCGCGGCCGCGCCGGCGGCGAGCTCCGCGACGTGCCGGTGCCGCTCGCGCTCGGCCCGCAGGCGCTCCTCCTCCCCCGGCGCCAGGCCCCCGGTGTCCTCGACGAGCGCCCGCAGCTCCGCGAGCCTCGCCTCGGCGGCCGCCGCGTTCGCGGTCAGCTCCTCGTGCCGGCGTCGCGCCGCCTGCAGGTCGCGCCAGGCCGTGCGCGCGGCGGCACGGCGGGCGAGCTGCTCGTCGCCGCAGAAGCGATCGAGCACCTCGAGCTGGTACGACGGTCGCGCCAGCCGGCGCTGCTCGAACTGGCCCGACATCGCGACGACGCGCTCGACCGCGGCCGCCACGTCCTCCCGCGCCGCCGCGCGCCCCCAGGCGTAGGCGCGGGTCCGGCCGTCGGCGAACACGCGCCGCGAGACGACGAGCGAGTCCTCGTCCTCGGGACGCAGCTCCCCGAGCTCCTCGAGGTCCTGCGGCAGGTCGAGCTCCGCCTCGACGTACGCCTCCTCGCCGGCCGCGCCGACGTAGGAGTCGTCGCCCTTCGCGCCGAGCAGGAGGCCGAGCGCCTGGGCGAGGATCGTCTTGCCGGCGCCGGTCTCGCCCGTGATCGCGTTCAGCCCCGGTGCGAGCTCCAGCTCGGCTTCGCGGATGAGGACGAGATTCTCGATGCGGAGCCGGCGAAGCACGCAGCCGATCGTAGTCCCGCCGCCCGACGCTGCCCATTGGCACTTCGGGACAGCGCCTTCCCGCCGCTCGAGTGCCCGCCTACACTCGCGGCATCGACGCCCTGGCCGCCGCAATCGAGGCTCTGAAGGAGCCGCTGAGCCGAGAAGAGCAGGGCTACGGCTGGACGGAACGGTCGCAGGAGCTCTGGGCCGCCTACCTCGACGGCCTCCGCCAGGGCATCCGGGTGGCCACGTATCCCGAGCGGGCCGCGGTGCTCGAGCACCTCGCCGAGTGGCTGGAGAACGGCGGCATCGACACACGGTCGGCTCTCGCCGGGAAGGTCGCCTCGGCCCAGATCCAGCTTCGGGAGCGCTTCGCCAAGCCCTCCTACTAGGTCGTGAAGGTCTCGCGGTAGCGCCGGAAGAACGTCGTCTCCGGCAGCGTCGCGAGCAGGCTCTTCTGCTCGCCGAGACGGATCGACAGCGCCCGCTCCGGCGCGAGGTCGCCGCTGCGGTGTCCGTCGGCGAGGACGGCGGCGCCGACGTCGCGCGTCGCGTTCCGCACGGTCAGCTCCGCGCCGCGCGGCACGACCAGCGGCCTGGCGGCGAGCGAGTGCGGTGCGATGAACGTGATCGCCATTGCGTCGAGCCCGCGGACGAGGACGGGGCCGCCGTTCGAGAGGTTGTAGGCCGTCGAGCCCGACGGTGTGGAGCAGATCATCCCGTCGCACGACACGACGCCGAGATCCTCTCCGGCGATCGACCAGCCGAGCTCGATCATCCGGCCGAGCGTCGAGCTGGTGGCCACGACGTCGTTCACCGCCACGAACGACTCGCCGTCGAGCTGTGCGTCCAGCGTCGGCTGCTCGATCGTCCGGTACTCGCCGGCGAAGACGCGCGCGAGGTCGTCCTCCAACCGGTCCGGCGCGATCGAGGCGAGGAAGCCGACGCGGCCGAAATTGATGCCGATCACGGGGGTTCCCGTTCCGAGCAGCCGGGCCAGCGACCGCAGGATTGTCCCGTCGCCGCCGACCGCGACCGCGAGCTGGGCGCGTTCCGGCTCGTCCACGAGCTCGACGCCCGCGCGGTCGGCCACCGCGTGGACACGCTTCACCGCGTCGTGGACGTCGAGGCGTCCGTGCGCGACGACCGCGGCCGTCTCAACCGGCGAGTGCCTGCTCGATTCGTTCGTCGAGGTCATCGGGAAGCGTGGGCTCCTCGGAATGCACGAGGTGGAGGAAGATCTCCCGGTTCCCCTTCGGCCCCGGGAGCCCCGAGTCTACGACGCCGGCGACAGTCGCCCCCCAGGACGGCGCCGCCTCGGCCACGTCGCGCACGACGCGCCGCCGCACGTCGTCGTCGCGCACGACGCCTCCCTTGCCGACGTCGGCACGACCCGCCTCGAACTGCGGCTTCACGAGCACCACCGCCTCCCAGCCCGGCGCGCAGAGCCGCAGCACCGGCGGGAGCGCGAGCCGCACCGAGATGAAGGAGACGTCGCAGACCACGAGCCGGGGCGCGAACGGCAGCTCGCTCAGCGTGCGTGCGTTCGTCCGCTCGAGCACCGTCACGCGCGCGTCGGCGCGGAGGCGCGGGTGGAGCTGCCCGTAGCCGACGTCCAGCGCGATCACGCGCGCCGCGCCCCGCTGCAGGAGCACGTCGATGAAGCCGCCGGTCGAGGAGCCGACGTCGACGCAGTCGAGGCCGGCGGGATCGACGCCGAGCCTGTCGAGCCCGTGGGCGAGCTTCTCGCCCCCGCGCGAGACGTACGGCGGCGGGCGCTCGACCTCGAGCTCGGCGTCCTCCTCCACCTGCTGGCCGGGTTTGTCGTGGCCGCGCACCAGTCCGGCGAGGACGAGCGCCTGCGCCTGGGCCCGCGACTCCGCCAGCCCGCGCTCGACGAGGACGACGTCGAGCCGCTTCTTCACCGACGCGAGCAGACGTAGCGCGCATACGTCCGCGAGTCCGAGTACCAGGCGTCGCGGATCTCGAAGCCGGCGTGCTCGAGCATCGGCTCCAGCAGCCAGGCGAACGTGCTGTGCTCCGAGCGGACGTGCTCCTCGAGCTCCGCCGCGGTCCAGCCGGCCGCGGGGTCGACCGGCGCGGCGGCGTACCACGCGGCGAGGACGCGGTCGGCCTCCTCCGGTTCGAACGCGTAGACGATGTCGCGCAGCAGGAAGACTCCACCGGGGCGCAGCAGCGCGTGCACGCGCCGGAGCGCGAGCGTCTTCCAGAAGTCGGGCAGATGGTGGAGCGCGTTCCGCGAGTAGACGAAGTCCGCCGGCTCGCCCTCGTGCTCGTAGCCGAGGAAGCCGGCCTCGACCGCCTCGAAGCCGCCGCGCGCGCGGGCGCGCTCGAGCATCGCCGGCGAGGGATCGACGGCGACGACCCGCCGGGCGAGGGGAGCGACCGCCGCTGCGAAGAGCCCCGTGCCTGCACCGAGGTCGACGAGGGTCGAGCTCTCCCCCAGACCGAGCTCGCGCAGGAGGGCGACCTCCGGCTCGACGTCGAAGCCGGTCTTCTCGTCGTAGCCGGAGACGTAGCCGGGATCGAGATGCTCCGCGCCGGCGAACGCGCGCTCGTCGATCACGGCGCGATCCCCCAGCGCGCGTCGAACACGTCTCCGGGCTCGAGTCGGATCACGTCCTCGCCGGTGCGGAACGCGTCCTGGCGGCAGGTCATCGGCTCGACGGCGATCGACCGCCGCGCCACGTCTGCTCTGTCGTCGCCGGTGTAGAGCTGCACCCATGGCCAGTGCTCGTCACCCCAGAGGGTGACGTCGCCGATCTCGATCGACCCGTCGAAGCGCTCGGCGTCGTCGCGCTTCACGCCCTCACCGAAGACGTCGTCCGCGCGCCGCGCGATGTACGGATGATGGCCGGCCCCGAACGGCGCGGCACGCTCGCCGACGTTCTCGACGACGTCGTGCACGGTCAGGCCGTCGGCGGCGAGCGCGTACTCGACGCGCAGCCGCAGGCGAAACGGGTAGCCGGGCTGCGGCTCGAGCACGTGCTCGAACGCCCGGTCGCCGGCGACGTCCCACTGGACGCCACGCACGAGACCGTGGATCGCGTACGGCGGCTCGTTCAGCGGCAGCCGGTACGTCTCGCCGTCCCACTCGTAGCGGCCGTCGGTGAGGCGGTTCGGCCACGGCATCAGGACCTGGCCGCGGCCCGACGTCGCGCGCCCGCCGGCGGGGTAGCCGTCGAGGACTCCCTCCCACTCGCGGATGCCGGCGCCGAGCGACGTCACGACGACGCGGTGCGAGCCGTGGCGGAGCTCCAGCTCGCGCGTCACGCCGTGCGGACGGCGAGCCCGTCGACGATGTCGCGCAGGACCGCCGTGTCCGCGTCGACTCCGGCGAGCCCCGACCGCGCGCGCTCGGCGGCCTCGTCCGCGAACTGCCGAGCGCCCTCGGCGCCGTGCTCGCGGACGTATCCGTCCTCGTCGAGGATGTCGTCCACGATCTGGAACAGGAGCCCGAGCTCCTCCGCGAAGGCGCGCCACGGCGCCTGCTCCTCCTCGGGCAGCCCGGCCGCCCAGAGGGCCATCGTCACCGACGCGTAGAAGAGCCGTCCCGTCTTCAGCCGGTGGACGGCTGCGAGGTCGTAGCCGTCCACCATCGTGTCGAGGTACTGGCCGCCGATCATGCCGAGGGTCGCCTCGGCGAGCTCGCGCGCGACCGCCGAGGACTCGTAGCGGGCGGCGAGCCGGAACGCCTCCGCGAGCAGCGCATCGCCTGCGAGGACTCCGACCCCCTCCCCGAACTTCTTCCACGTCGCCGGGTGGCCGCGCCGCTCCTCGTCGCCGTCCATCGCCGGCAGGTCGTCATGGACGAGCGAGAACGTGTGGACGAGCTCCATCGCGAGCCCGGCCGGCATCACCTGCTCGACCGGCGCGCCCAGCGCCTCGCCGACGGCGAGCGCGATCACCGGACGCACGCGCTTCCCGCCGACCTCGAGCGAGTAGCGGACGGACGTCGCCTGGCCGTGCAGCTCCGGCCAGAGGTCGAGCCGGTCGAGCGCCTCCTCGACGAGCGCCTTCAGCTCCTCAGGACTGTGCATCCGCCTCGGCCGCCCGCTGGGCGCGGGTCAGCTCCTCCTCGACGGACTTCGCGAGCTCCGAGAGCTCGCCGAGCAGCTCGATCGCCCGCTCCGGCGAGCCGCCCTCGCCCTCGGAGATGTGCTCGAGCTCGGCCCGCACGGCCTCGACCCGCGCCAGCAGCTCCTCCGCCCGCGTCAACGACTCGTCCGTGCTCACGTAGCGTGTCCCTCCCGCACGAGCTTCCCCAGGATCCCGTTCACCAGCCTCGCAGCATCCTCGGATGCATACCGCTTCGCAAGCGTGACCGCCTCGTCGAGGACGACCTCGAGCGGCACCTGGCCGTCGTCGAGCTCCTCGAGCGCGACGCGCAGGACGTTGCGCTCGACCGCGCCGAGGCGGTCCGCCGTCCAGTCGTCGGAGGCTGAGGTGATCCGCGCGTCGAGCTCCGGCGCGTGCTCGATCACGGCCTCGGCGAGCTGCCGCGTGTAGTCGTCGATCTCGCCCTCGTAGAGCGAGCCGAGCGGGCGGCCGGTCACGTCCCACTGGAAGAGCATGAAGACGGCCGCGCGGCGCGCCTCCCGGCGGCTGATCCCGCT
>DASTZY010000038.1:0-27840 GCA_035764085.1 Gaiellaceae bacterium | reverse complement strand
CTCAGGGGTCATTCCGGAACACTGAGGCGACCGTCCTAGGGTCGGTCGCGTGGTCGGTCGCGCGGGACCCGATGGGGCAGAAGCCCCCAGGAAGCGGTGTTTCGTCTCGACGGAAAGAGGTCGCGCCAGTCCTTCCCGACGAGCCACGCGCCGAGGAGCGCCGCGGCCCCCGTGCCGCGCGTCAGTTCCCAGAGCTCGGCGATTCCGCCCGCGAGAAGCACTGCGAGCACGCCGAAGCCCAGTGCGAACTCGTGGACGCGGAGCCCGCACAGATAGACGCGCGGTCCCAGGCGATGCCGTTCCAGGCGTAGCAGGCGGCCGAGGGTCGACACGGGGCGACGGTAGTCACGGATGGTTAGCGTCAGGTGAGACGGGGGTCTGCCCGTGGCGGTGCCGGCGAAGGTAGTCGTCGAACTCGTGACGCGGAACCAGGCCGGGCCGGATGCCGCAGGCGACGGTCCGCAGCTCTCCGTCGCGGATCAGCGCGCGAACCTCGTCCTCGGAGCAGCGGAGCTCGGCCGAGACCTCGCGCACGGTCAGGGGGGCGGGCCGGTCCATGCCCGAACCTTACGTCGAGACGCCATACTCCTCCGCATGGCTACCAGAGCGGACTTCACCGATGCGGAATGGAAGGCGATGCAGGAGGGGATCGCCGGCGCCGGCATGTTCGTCGCGCTCGTCGACCGGGGCTTCTTCGACAGCTTCAAGGAGGCGAACGCGCTCGCCCACCACCTGCGAGAAGCGCACGAGCACAGCGACAGCCTGCTCGTCCGCGACCTGGCCGCCGGGCACGACCGGCCGTTCGGGATGACGGCATCGCCGGAGGAGATCGAGGGCAGCACGGTCACGGCGCTCGAGCAGGCTGTCGCGGCGTTGCAGGCCAAGTCGCCGGAGGATCTCCCCGCCTACCGGCAGCTCGTCCTGGGGGTCGCGCAGGCGGTGGCCGAGGCGGCCAAGGGAGTCTCGCCGCAGGAGAACCAGGCGCTCGACCGGATTCGCGCGGCTCTCGGCTGACGGCGACGGGCTCGCTCGACGACCTCAGCAGCCTCGCCGCCCAGCTGCACCGCGTCTCGGAGAGCCGGCGCGACGGCCTCCTCGAGTGGCGCTACCGCGGGCGGCTCGTCGCGCGGCAGCTCGACGACGGCCACGTGGTCATCCGCGCGACGTTCGAGTTCCGGGACTTCCTGCTCCGGTCGTTCCCCGAGACCTTCTCGGTGCCCGACCGCTTCGCGAAGCACATGATGATCGTGGCCGACCTCGAGCACGGGAACCCGGACGCGATCGAGGACGCGGTGATCGCCGCGTGGGAGTTGCAGTCCGGTAACTGACGCCGACCAGGCGCCCGGCTACGCTCGCTGCCCGTGTCCCGCCTCGCCTCCGTCTATCCGATCGTCAGCGCCCGCTCGCTCGCGCGTCCGTTCACCTACGAGATCGAGGACGAGGTGGGGAAGGGTGCCGTGCTCGCGATCCGTTTCGGCAATGCCAGGCGCCGCGGCGTCGTGGTCGACGCCGACGCGGAGGCGCCGCCCGACGTGGAGCCGGTCGCGGCCGAGCGTGTGCTCGAGACGCTTCCGCCCGCGCTCGTCGACCTGGCGCTCTGGCTCGCCGACTACTACGGCTCGACTCCGGCCCGTGCCCTCGCGCTGATCGCACCGCAGCAGCCCAGGCGGCGCGGGGAGCGGCGGGAGGTGACGGCGAGCGCCGCGCTCCCGGCCGAGCCCGCTCCCACGAAGCTCTCCGAAGCGCAGGAGCAGGCCTTGGCCCGGATCGAGAGCCTGCTGGCGAGCGGCGGCGGCAACGTCCTGCTGGCGGGAGCGACCGGCAGCGGCAAGACCGAGGTCTACATCCGCGCCTGTGAGGCGGCCCTCGCCGCCGGGCGCGGTGCGATCGTCCTCGTGCCCGAGATCGCGCTGACGCCACAGACGCTCGGCCGCTTCCAGGGGCGCTTCGGCGACCGCGTCGCGCTGCTCCACTCCGGTCTCTCCGAGGCGGAGCGGCGGGACGAGCGGGAGCGGATCGTCTCCGGCGAGGCGACGGTCGTGGTGGGCGCCCGCTCGGCCGTGTTCGCGCCGCTCCCATCGCTCGGCGTGATCTGCGTCGACGAGGAGCACGACTCCTCGTACAAGCAGGAGTCGGACCCCCGTTACGACGCGCGCACCGTCGCCGCGAAGCGGGCCGCGCTCGAGGGCGCCGTCGCGATCTTCGGCTCGGCGACGCCGCGGCCGGAGTCCTGGGACGCGCTCGAGCGGCTCGAGCTCGGCGGGAGGATCGCCGCTCCGATGCCGACCGTCCGCATCGTCGACCTGCGCCACGAGACCGGCTATCCGCTCTCCGCGCCGCTCCTCGCCGAGCTCGGCGGTCTCGCGGAGAACGGCGGCAAGGCGATCCTCCTCCTCAACCGCCGAGGCGTCGCGCCGGCGCTCCACTGCCGAGCCTGCGGAGCCACGCGCCGCTGCCCGAACTGCGACGTCGCGTTCACGCTGCATGGGGACGCGACGCTCCGCTGCCACCACTGCGGCGCCCGCGAGCCCGCGGAGGAGACGTGCCCCGCCTGCGGTTCGCCCGAGCTCGCGCGGATCGGGGCCGGGACGCAGCGGCTCGAGCGCGAGCTCGAGCGTCGGGTTCCGGAGCTGGAGCGGATCCGGCTCGACGCCGACGCGATCGCGAAGCCCGAGCAGCTGCGTGAGGCGCTCGAGCGCTTCGCCCGCGCCGAGCGCGCCGTCCTGGTGGGCACGCAGATGGTCGCGAAGGGACACCACTTCGCCGGCGTCGAGCTCGCCGCGGTCGTGGACGCCGACACGGGGCTCGGCCTGCCCGACTTCCGTGCCGAGGAACGGACGTTTCAGCTCCTGACCCAGCTCGCCGGGCGCAGCGGCCGCGACGCGCCGGGGCGTGTGATCGTGCAGACGTTCCAGCCCGAGTCGCGAGCCGTCGGGCACGCCGCGCGCCACGACGTCGCAGGCTTCCTCGCCGGCGAGCTCGAGCGCCGGCGCTCGCTTGGCTACCCGCCGTTCCGCCACCTCGTCCGCGTGCTCGTCGCCGGGCCGGAGCTCGCCGACGCGACCCGTGCGCTCGAGGAGCTGAAGGCAGGACTGCCGGAGTTCGAGCTGCTCGGCCCGGCGCCGCTGTTGCGGCTGCGCAACCGTCACCGCGCGCAGCTCGTCGGCAAGACGGACCGCCCGCGCGCGCTCGCGTCCCGCGCCGCCGCCCTGCTCGCCGCCGCCGCGCCCGCGATGCGCCGCGCCGGCCTCACGGCCGTCGTCGACGTCGATCCGCAGAGCGTCTAGATTCCGCCGCGATGGCGGAGAAGGTGCGCAGCGGCGGCTGTCTCTGCGGCGCCGTGCGGTACACCGTCCGCGGCGAGCCGTTCCACGTCGGGCGCTGCCATTGCGCCGACTGCCGGAAGCGGTCGGGCAGTGCCTACACCGTCTACGGGCAGTGGCCGCGGGACGCGTTCGAGTCGACCGGCGAGTACGCCACCTACGAGGAGGACAGCTTCTGCCCCCGCTGCGGCTCGCGCCTGTTCCTGCTCGCCGAGGAGGGTGTCGAGCTCCAGCTCGGCACGCTCGACGACGCGCCGTTCGAGCTACGGCCCGAGGCCGAGCTCTGGATCAAGCGCCGCGAGCCCTGGGTGCACGCGATCGAAGGGGCCGCGCAGCACGAGGAGAATCGCCGCTAGCTCTCAGTCCTCCACGATGCGCTGGAAGAGGATGAAGTCCCGCCAGTCGTCGTCGATGCGCAGGAACTTCCGCGCGAGCCCGATCCGCTCGAAGCCGTTCTTCTCCAGGACGCGCTGCGACGAGACGTTGTCGACGAGGGTCGCCGCCTCGACACGGTGCAGCTGCAGCTCGCCGAACGCGTAGTCGAGGATCTCGCCGACCGCGCCGGTCGCCAGGCCACGGCCGTTGTGGGCGTGGTCGACCCAGTAGCCGATCGTCCCGCTCTGGAGCGACTCCCGGACGATGTTGAAGAGGTTGATCGTGCCCGCGATCGCACCGTCGTCGAGGATCGCGAACGGGTGCGTCTCGCCGTCGAGCTGCCGCCGGAGCCGTTCGCGCTGGCCGTCGGCGGTGAAGAACTCCGGCGGCCGGACGGGCTCGAACGGCGCCAGGAACTCGCGATTCGCCGCGTAGAGGGCCGCGAGCTCCTCGCCGTCCTCCGGCCGCACGGGCCGAATCACGTGAGCTGCGCTCCGCGGTCGGGCGGGAAGCGGTCGAGGATCCACTGCGCGTCGAGCGGCTCGCGCGCGTACGGCCGGCCGTTGACGCGAACGAAGTCGCGCGTGCGCGGATCCATCGGCAGCCGCGCTTCGGCGGGGAAGTTGACGTTGTGGCGCTCGATCAGGTGGTTCACCTCCGAGAAGTTCCAGTTGCCCGCGAGCTCGCGCCAGGTCTCCGCGAACTCCGCCGGGTCCTCGAGCTCCCCGGCGAGCTTCCGCCACGCCTCCCCGAGCCGGCGCTCGTGCTGCTCCATCGCGTCCTCGATCGCCCGCAAGCGCCGCATCCAGATCGTCGGCCCGTCGAGCGCGCGCACCGCCGACTCGGGATCGGGGCGGAAGTTCCGCACCCGGTTCCGCAGCGGCCGGCCGCGCACCGGGCTCGACGCAAGATCGGCCTCGAGGAGCTCGCGCTCGTGCCGCTCGCGGGGGGTCTCCGGCCGCGTCGCGCCCTGGCTCATGAGCTCCTTCAGCGTCCTTGGGTCCACGCCCGCGAGGGTACAGTCCGCCTCCATGGACGTAGGCTCGACGGAGCTCAGCAAATAGCGGAAGCGCCGGCTTCGCCGGCGCTGGGGAGCGAAATGGCCGAGATAGAGGGACAGGTCAAGGAGGAGAAGCTCGACCCCGAGCAGGAGGCGCGGCGACGGGTCGCGCTCGCCCAGATCCGCCAGTACCCGGACTCGGCGCTGAAGATGGCCGCCCGTCCGGTGGAGGAGTTCGACGACGACCTGCGGCGGCTCGCCGACCGGATGAAGCAGCTGATGGTCGACGCGAACGGGATCGGGCTCGCCGCGACCCAGGTGGGCGTCCTGCAGCGGCTGTTCGTCTTCCAGGTCTCCGAGGACGAGACCGTTGCGCTCGTCAACCCGGAGATCGTCGAGCGGGGCGAGGTGACGACGGTCGACGACGAGGGTTGCCTCTCGATCCAGGGCGTCCTCCTGCCGGTCGAACGGCACGCGACGATCGCGATCCAGGGCCGCGACGAGCACGGGGCCGAGGTGCGGTACGAGCTCGAGGAGCCGTACTCGCGCGTCGCCCAGCACGAGTCCGACCACCTCGACGGCGTCCTGATCCTCGACCGGACGACCCCCGAGGCGCGGCGCGAGGCGCTCGCGAGCCTGCGCCCGCGCATCGTCATCGGCTAGTGGCCCGCATCGCGGTCGCCGCGAGCGCACCGTTCGGCGCGGACGTGCTCGAGCGGCTGGCGGCGGAGCACGACGTCGTCCGGCTCCTGACCCGCCCGGACCAGCCACGAGGCCGCGGCCGGCGGGTCGGCGCGACGCCTGCGAAGGAGACGGCGGAGCGGCTAGGGATCCCGGTGGACGAGCCGGCGCGGCTGGACGAGTCCGTCGAGCTCGGCGCGGACACCGTCGTCGTCTGTGCCTACGGCCTTCTGATCCCGGACGTGCTGCTCGAGCGCGGGTTGTGGCTCAACGTGCACCCGTCCCTGCTGCCGCGCTGGCGCGGTGCGGCCCCCGTCGAGCGCGCCCTGATGGCGGGCGACGCGGAGACGGGGGTCACGATCCACGAGACCGTCGAGGCCCTCGACGCGGGGCCGATCGCGGCGCAGCGGGCGTTCGCCGTGGCGCCGGACGACGACGCGGGCGCCGTCTACGCCCGGGCCGCCGAGCTCGCGGCCGCCCTTCTGGGCGACGTGCTCGCGCACGAGGAGCCGCGCTTCGAGCCGCAGTCGGAGGACTGCGTCACGTACGCCGACAAGATCCGTCCCGCGGACCGCGAGCTCGACCCGGAGGCGCCGGCACAGGAGCTGGTGAACCGCGTCCGCGCGCTCTCGCCGCACATCGGCGCACGGCTGGGCGACCTGATCGTCTGGCGGGCGCGCGTGGCGGAGGACGGCTCGTTCGAGCCGCTCGAGGTGCAACCGGCGGGCGGTCGCCGCATGGCGTACGACGCGTACCTGCGGGGGCGCCGATGACCTGGTGGTACGCGGTCGTCGAGGCGGAGCACGAGATCCAGAACCCGACGAGCGCGGAGAAGATCCGCCTGCTCGGCGAGCGGCTCGGCTTGGGGCCGGAGTCGCACGTGCTCGACATCGCCTCCGGGCGGGGCGGGCCGGCGCTGATCCTCGCCGGGGAGTTCGGCTGCAGGCTCACGTGCGTCGAACGCTCGCCGGAGTTCGTCGCCGCCGCCCGGGAGCGCGTCGCCGCGGCGGGGCTCGCGGATCGGATCGAGCTCGTGGAGGCCGACGCCGCCACCTTCGAGCTCGACCGCTACGACGCCGCGCTCTGCCTCGGCGCGACCTTCGTCTACGGCGGCCTCGGGCCGACGCTCGAACGCCTCTCCGCTGCGGCGCCGCTCGTCGCCGTGGGCGAGCCGTACTGGCGGACGTGGCCGCCGCCGCCGGAGGCCGCTCGGGATGCCCAGCCGGTGGTGGCGCAGGAGGAGCTCCTCCCGTTGCGCGAGACAGTCGAGCGCGCGGAGTCGACCGGCGTCCGGGTCGTCTACCTGATCGCGTCCTCGGAGGACGACTGGGACCGCTACGACTCGCTGCACTGGCAGACGCTCGACCGCTGGCTCGCGGCGAACCCGGAGCACCCGCAGGCGGACGAGTTCCGCGCCCGCGGCGCCGACTACCGCGACCGCTACCTGCGCTGGCAGCGCGACGCGCTCGGATGGACGATCCTCGTCTGCCGCACATGATCTCGCCGGCCCGTCTCGCGGCCTACGAGGTGCTGTTGCGCGTATTCGAGCAGGACGCGTACGCCGACCGCGCCTTCCGCAGCGCAGCCGAGGGCCTGGACGAGCGGGAGCGCGCCTTCGCGCAGCGCCTCGCCTACGGCTCCGTGCAGCGGGTGCGGACGCTCGACCACGCGATCGGGGCGCTCGGTCGGCGGCCGGTGCGCAAGCTCGACCCGCCCGTCCGGGCCGCGCTCAGGCTCGGCGCGTATCAGCTCGGCTACACCGACACGGCGCCGCACGCCGCCGCGAACGAGTCGGTGGAGCTCGTGCGCCGCGCCCGGCTCGAGCGCGCAGTTCCGTTCACCAACGCGGTGATGCGGCGGCTCGCCGACGGGATCCGGCCGTTGCTCGAGTCGCTCCCCGACGGGCCGCTGAAGGAGTCGTACCCGGACTGGATCCACGGCGTCTTCGTGCGCGTGCTCGGGCACGAGGGCGCGCTCGCTCTCATGCGGGCGATGAACGAGCCGCTCGAGACCGTTGTCCGGGTCGTGCAGGGCGACCCGCCGGCCGACGCCGCGGCGACGGACGTCCCGGGCGCCTACCGGGTCGACCGCGTGGACGAGGCGCTCGTCGCCGCCGGGAGGATCTGGCCGCAGAGCCGCGGCTCCCAGCTCGCCGGCCTGTGCGTGGGCTCGCGGGACGGCGAGCGCGTGCTCGACCTCTGTGCGGCGCCGGGCGGCAAGACGGGTCAGCTGCGCGGCGAGGTCACGGCCGTCGAGGTCGACCCGGCCCGAGCGCGGGAGCTGCGGGAGAACCTCGCGACGATGGGCCGCGGCGACGTCACCGTCGTCGAGGCCGACGGGAGGGCACTGTCGCCGGGGCTCGACGGCTTCGACCGTGCTCTCGTCGACGCGCCCTGCTCGGGCCTCGGCGTCCTCGCCCAGCGCCCCGACCTCCGCTGGCGCGCGACGCCGCTCCCGGAGCTCCAGCTTGCGCTCCTCCGTTCGGCCGCGGAGCGCGTGCGCCCCGGCGGCGAGATCGTCTACTCGGTCTGCACCATGAATCCGGACGAGTGCGAAGCGGTGGTGGACGCCAGCGGCTTGCGCCCTCTGCCGCTCGGCGAGGAGTGGCCGGCATTCGCGCATCCGTCACGACCCGAGTTCCTCCTCACGCTGCCGCATGTCCACAGCACGAGCGGGTTCTTCGTCGCCCGTCTCGTACGATCGCCCGGATGAGTTGGCGCAACTGGGTCCGGACGGCCGAGGTGGAGCCGTCGCTGTACGCGGCGGACTTCGCGCGGCTCGGCGACCAGATCGAGGTGCTTCTTCGGGCCGAGTGCCGCGTCTTCCACTTCGACGTCGGCGACGGCCACTTCGTGGAGCCGGTCACGATCGGCCCCGTCGTCCTCGAGTCGATCGCGCCCCTCGTGCACGGGGCGGGTGGGGTGCTCGACTGCCACCTCATGGTGGACAACCCGCTACGCCACTTCCCGCAGATCGCGAAGGCCGGAGGGGACAGCGCGACCTTCCACTACGAGGTCGTCGACGACGTGCCGGCGACGATCGCCGCCGCGCGCGAGCACGGCCTGCAGGCCGGCGTCGCATTCAACCCCGAGAGCGAGCCGGAGGACGTCGCGGCCGTGGCGGCGGACGCCGACCTCGTCCTCTGCATGAGCATCCATCCGGGTTACAGCGGCCAGAAGTTCATGCCCGGCGCAGTCGACCGGATCGCGCGGCTGCGGGCCGCCCTGCCGGAGCACGTCCACGTCCAGGTCGACGGCGGGATCGACGACGAGACGATCGGCGCCGCGCACGCCGCCGGCGCGAGCCTCCTCGTCGCCGGCTCCGCGATCTTCGGCCGTGACGATCCCGCGCGCGCCTACCGGGCCCTCGTGCAGGCGGTGGCGTGAGCTATTTCGAGCGCGCGCTCGAGCTCGCCGAGCGCGGACGCGGCAAGACCGGCGACCATCCCCTCGTCGGCGCCGTCGTCGTGCGCGACGGCGAGGTCGTGGGGGAGGGGTGGTACGAGTACGACGGCGTCCGCCACGCCGAGGCGATCGCGCTCGAGCAGGCGGGCGACGCGGCGCGCGGCGCCATCCTCTACGTCACGCTCGAGCCCTGCTCCCACCAGGGCCGGACGCCTCCCTGCGCCGACGCCGTCGTCGCCGCGGGGCTCTTGCGCGTCGTCGTCGGTGCCCGCGATCCCAACCCGGTCGTCGACGGGCGCGGCATCGAGCGGATCCGCGCCGCAGGCATCGAGGTCGAGCTCCTCGACGACCTCGCCGCCCGGCAACAGAACGAGGCCTGGCGCGTCTGGAAGTCGCTCGGCCGGCCGTTCGTCACCTACAAGGCGGCGGTCACGCTCGACGAGCGCGTCTCGGTTCCCGGGCGCCGCTGGGTGTCGGGCGAGGAGTCGCGGCGGCGTGTGCACGAGCTGCGCGCCGCCTCGGACGCGGTCGCCGTCGGCATGGGAACCGTGCGCGCCGACGCGCCGCGGCTCGACGCGCGCGACGTCGGAGCCGCGCGCCAGCCCCGGCGGCTCGCGTTCGGCCGCGGGCCGCTCCCCGAGGGATCGGAGCTCGAGCTGCGCACGGGGCCGCTGGAGGAAGAGCTGCGGGCGCTCGGGGCGGACGGCGTGCGGTCGCTGCTGCTGGAGGGTGGCCCGACGCTCGCCACGGCGTTTCTCGCCGCCGGGCTCGTGGACAAGCTGCTGCTCTTCGTCGCACCCGTGATCTCGGGGGAGGGCCCGCACGTGCTCGGCGATCTCGAGGCCCCGCTGGAGCTGCTGCACCTCCAGGCGGAGCCGTCCGGAGAGGACGTGCTCCTGGAGGCGTACCTCCGCGAGCCGTAACCTTTGCCGCATGTTCACGGGCATCGTCCGCGAGGTCGGGACGGTCGCGTCCTTCGACGGGTCGCGGCTCGTCGTCGCCGCGCCCGCGACGGCGGCCGGCGCGGGCGTCGGCGACTCGGTGTCCGTCGCGGGCGTCTGCCTCACGGTCGTGGAGGCGGACGACGGCCGGCTCGCGTTCGACGTCGTCCCAGAGACGGTCTCGCGCTCCGCGCTCGGCGGCCTCGACTCCGGTGCCGGCGTGAACCTCGAGCCGTCCCTGCGCGTCGGCGACCAGCTCGGCGGCCACGTCGTCCAGGGCCATGTCGACGCCGTCGGCCGCATCCGCTCGGTCACGCCGGAGGGGGACAGCCGCCGCGTGTGGGTCGACGCGCCCGAGAGGGTCCTCGGCTACTGCATCGAGAAGGGCTCGATCGCGGTCGACGGCGTGTCGCTCACGGTCGCCGCGTTCGACGGCGACGGCTTCGAGGTCGCCCTGATCCCGCACACGCTCGCGGTGACGACCCTCGGCGGGCTCGAGCCCGGCGACGAGGTCAACCTCGAGGCGGACGTGCTCGGCAAGGTCGTCGAGCGTCTCGTCGCTGCGAGGCTGCCGTGAGCTCTGCGGTCACCCCGTTCGCAACCATCGAGGAGGCTGTCGAGGACATCCGCAACGGGAAGATGGTCGTGGTCGTCGACGATCCCGAGCGCGAGAACGAGGGAGATCTCGTGGTCGCCGCGCAGTTCGCGACGCCGGAGGCCGTCAACTTCATGGCCACCCACGCGCGCGGGCTGATCTGCCTCTGTCTGACCGGGGAACGCTGCGAGCAGCTCGGTCTGCCGCAGATGACGCAGCGGAACGAGGCGCGCCTCGGCACCGCCTTCACGGTCTCCGTGGAAGCCCGCGAGGGCGTGACCACGGGGATCTCCGCGGGCGATCGCGCGCACACGATCCACGTCGCGATCGACCCGGCCTCGACGGCGCACGACCTCGTCCAGCCCGGCCATGTCTTCCCGCTACGCGCACGCGACGGCGGCGTCCTCGTCCGCGCCGGCCAGACGGAGGCGGCGGTCGACCTCGCCCGGCTCGCGGGGCTCGTCCCGGCCGGCGTGGTCTGCGAGATCATGAACCCGGACGGGACGATGGCCCGCGTCCCGGATCTCGTCCCTTACTGCGAGAACCACGGCCTGCGGATGATCACCGTCGCCGACCTGATCGAGTACCGGCGGCGGACGGAGAAGCTGATCGAACGCGTCGTCTCCGTGCAGCTCCCGACCGAGTACGGCGCCTTCACCGCGACCGCCTTCCGCGAGACGCTCACCGGGCGCGACCACCTCGCTCTCGTCATGGGCGACGTCGGGGAGGACGTGCTCGTCCGCGTGCACTCGGAATGCCTCACCGGCGACGTCTTCCACTCGCTTCGCTGCGACTGCGGCGAGCAGCTCGAGGCCGCGCTTGCGGCGATCGCCGCCGAGGGTCGCGGCGTCCTCCTCTACATGGCGCAGGAGGGGCGCGGCATCGGCCTCCTCAACAAGCTCAAGGCCTACGAGCTGCAGGAGCGGGGCCTCGACACGGTCGACGCGAACCTCGCGCTCGGCTTCGCCGCCGACGAGCGGGAATGGGGGATCGGCAACCAGATCCTCGCCGACCTCGGCATCACGACGATGCGTCTGCTCACGAACAACCCGAAGAAGGTTTCCGGCGTGGAGGCCTACGGATTGAAGGTGACCGAGCAGGTGCCGATCGAGATCCCTCCCCACCCGGAGAACGCTCGCTATCTGGCCGCCAAGCGGGATAAGCTCGGTCACAAGCTGCATCACCAGGATCTGAAGTTCGAGTCGGAGGGCGAATGAGTTCAGGAGGCTTTTGGCCGGGCGAAGCGCGCCCGGCTACCCAGGAAGAGGAAGCACCGGAGACCGAGGCCGCCGGCGCCGAGCCGGCCGGGTGGCCGGAGGCGGGCGAGCAGGAGCCGGACGAGCAGGCAGAGGAGGACGCCCGGCCGGATCCCGCCGCCGAGGCGGCGCCCAAGGCGCCTGTCGCCGAGCCCGATCCCGAGCCGGAACCCGAGCCGGAGGTCGCCCCCGCCGGACACGTCCCGGGCGAGATCGACATCCCCGACGGCGTCGCGGTCCTCGAGGGCTCGCCCTCCGGCGCGGATCGCACGGTCGGCGTGGTCGTCTCCCGCTTCAACGGCGAGATCTCGAACCGGCTCCTCGAGTCGGCGCTCGAAGCCCTCACGGCCGCCGGCGTGGCCGAGGATCGGATCACGGTGATGCCGGTCCCGGGCGCGTTCGAGCTCCCGATCGGCGCGATGGCGCTCGCGCGGACACGGCGCTACTCGTGCATCGTCGCACTCGGCTGCGTGGTGCGCGGGGAGACAGCCCACTTCGAGTACGTCGCGGGCGAGGCGGCGTCGGGCCTGCAGCTCGCCGGCCTCGAGACCGGAGTCCCGGTCGCCTTCGGCGTCCTCACGGTGGACACCGCCGAGCAGGCGGAAGCCCGCATCGACAAGGGCGCAGACGCGGCCCGGGCCGCGCTCGAGATGGCCGACCTGTTCGCGCAAGTGCGCGAACAAGCCAAAGCGGGCTAGCGCGCGAGGCTGGCGCTTCGCTCGCTGGACCAAGGAACTGCGCGGGCTGGAGAGCGCGGTTTCCGGCCCGCTTGGGTGTGGTTCAAGCGGCCTCGAAACTTCGCTCGCTACACTCCGGGGCCGTGTCGAAGGTCTGCGCAGTCTGTGGGAAGAAGCCCGGCTTCGGTCACCACCGGAGTCACTCGATGGTCGCCACCAAGCGGCGCTTCGAGCCGAACCTGCAGCGCGTGCGCGTGCTGCTCGGCGGCAAGGCGACGCGCGCCTACGTCTGCACGCGCTGCCTCAAGGCCGGCAAGGTCCAGAAGGCCCTCTAGCCGAGCGAGCGCGCACGCCCGTTGCCCCGTGCGAACGGCTCGGGACGGCGGTTCTCCGGCACCTTGATCGCCGACCGACCGCCGGCGCCGGACAGCGGCTCGTCGTCGAAGCGCGGGATGACGTGGAAGTGCGCGTGCGGCACCTCCTGGCCGCCGGGCGATCCGCAGTTCCAGATCAGTGTGTAGCCGTCGGGCGCGAGCCGCTCGTCCCAGGCTTCCTTCGCCGCCAGCAGCAGCTCGTGCGTCGCCGCCCATTGCTCCGGGCTGAAACCGAACGGAGAGGTGACGTGCTCGATCGGGACGATCACGCCGCAGCCGGGCAGGACATCCGGCGGGTCGCGCGGGTCGCGCGTCGAGGCGTAGACGCAGTGCTCGTTCTCGAGGTAGACCTCCGCGGCGCTGCGGAGGAGCTCGCGGTCGCAGAAGACGCAGTTGTCAGCCATCGTCCTTGGGGACGTCGTAGATGAGCCAGAGCCGCTCGCCCGTCTGTGACGCGGTGGGGGCCTGCGCCGTGATCTGGCCGAGGTCGGGATACTCGGCCACCTCGGGGGCCTGCTTGGAGTCGGCCACCAGGTAGCGGCAGCCCCCGTCCCCGTCGACCCGGAAGCCGTGCGCGCCCGCCGGCCCGACGGGGAAGATCACGACCTCGCCGCAGCGCACCAGGCGCTCTCCCTCCTCGGTCTTCATCGTCATCTCGCCGTCGAGGACCACGAGCATCTCCTCCGAGGCGTGGTGGAAGTGGTACGGGACGAAGTTGCCCGGCCCGAGCTCGTACACGCTGGCGCCGAGCCGCTCGGCGCGGGGCAGGCGCTTCGCGTTCCCGCCGCCACCCGACCAGTCTTCGCCCTCGTCCCAGGTGTCGCTCCAGATGTTGTCGTCGCTCATGCCGGGATTCTGCTCGCAACCGCGGGCCGGGGTCGTCGGTCCAACCGAACGATGGAAGCGGGGCACGCGCTCTCCTCGCGCCTCGGGCGGATCACGATCTCCAGCGAGGCGATCGCGCAGATCGTCGCGGAGACGGCGCTCGAGTGCTACGGCGTCGTCGGGATGAAGGGCTCGCTGCGGGGCCAGCTCGCGCGCGCCCGCGGCCGCCCCCGCGGCATCGAGATCGGCCGCGACGACGGCGAGGTGACCATCGACCTCCACGTCGTGGTCGAGTACGGCCTCAACCTCGCCGAGGTCGCGTCGAGCGTCAGCAACCGCGTCGCCTACGAGGTGCAACGGCTCACCAGGCTGCCCGTGCGCACCGTGGAGGTGCATGTGGACGACGTCCGGACCGGAGCCAAGTGAGCGCAGAGAGCGATCTCGAGCTCGTACGCGGACTCGTGGGCGCTGCTCTCGCCTCGCTCGAGACGAGCCGCAGCCGCATCGACGACCTCAACGTGTATCCCGTCCCCGACGGCGACACGGGCACAAACCTCACGCTGACCGTGCGGGCGGTCGCGGACGCGATCGCCGAGGCGGATGCGGCCGACCGGCCGGCGCTCGCCCAGGCGGTGGCACGGGCGGCGCTGATGGGTGCGCGTGGCAACTCCGGCGTCATCCTCTCCCAGATTGTGCGAGGCGTGGCCGACGTGCTGGCGGAGTCGACGAACGGGGTCGGCCCCGGGCTCACCGCCCGCGCCCTGCGGGGCGCCTCCGATGCGGCGTACCGCGCCGTGCGGCGGCCGGTCGAGGGGACGATGCTCTCCGTCATCCGCGAGCTGGCGGAGGAGGCGGAGCGGCACGCCGATCCCGAGCCGCTCGGCGACCTGCTCGTGGAGCTCGTGCGACACGGGGAGGAGGCGGTGGCGCGGACCCCCGAGCAGCTCGAGGTACTGCGCGAGGCGGGAGTCGTCGACGCAGGTGGCGCGGGGCTCGTCGAGCTCCTCC
This sequence comes from Gaiellaceae bacterium, assembly GCA_035764085.1. Taxonomy (GTDB): domain Bacteria; phylum Actinomycetota; class Thermoleophilia; order Gaiellales; family Gaiellaceae; genus Palsa-739. The sequence goes on along the minus strand of DASTZY010000038.1, from coordinate 13,381 downwards.
GCGGGCTGGCCGGCGCGGTCAGCGGCGAGTACGTGCCCGCGGCGCCTGCCGCCGAGAGCGCGGCGCCGACGGGCGCCGACGCGATCCACCTCGAGCCCTCGCGCTACCGCTACTGCACCGTCTTCGTCGTCGAGGGGAGCGGGCTCGACCGCGACGGGCTCGAGGCCGGGCTCGAGCGGCTCGGCGACTCGCTCGTCGTCGTCGGGGACGAGACCGCGCTGAAGGTGCACGTCCACACCGACGAGCCGGGCGCGGCGCTCTCGCTGGGCACCGCCGCCGGCACGATCGAGGGCGTCGAGATCGCGAACATGCAGGAGCAGCAGGAGCAGCGGGAGCGGCGCCTCTCGCTCGTCCCGTCGCCGTACGCGAAGAGCGGCGTCGTCGCGGTCGTCGCCGGCGAGGGGAACCGGCTCCTCTTCGAGACGCTCGCCGAGCCGGTGGGGACGATCCGCATCGTGGCGGGCGGGCAGACCGACAACCCCTCCACCGCGGAGCTCGTCGCGGCCCTCGAGGAGCTTGCGGCCGACGAGGCGATCGTCCTCCCGAACAACCCGAACGTTCGTCTCGCCGCCGAGCACGCCGTGCAACAGGCGGGGCTGCCCGCCGAGATCGTGCCGACGGAGTCGATCCCTGCCGGGCTCGCCGCGCTCGTCGCCTACGACGGCACACGCGGAGCGGCCGAGAACGCAGCCGAGATGGCCGCCGTCGCCGCCGGCGTTGCCACCGGCGAGGTCACGCGCGCCTCGCGCGACGTCGAGCTGGACGGGCTGGCGATCCGGAGCGGCGGTTGGCTCGGGCTCGCCGACGGCGAGCCGGTCACCGGCGGCGACGACTTCGCCGAGGTCGCGTCCGCGCTGATCGAACGCCTCCTCGAGCGGCCGCGCGCGCTCCTGACCCTCCTCACCGGCGCCGAGCCCGAGCCGCTCGACGGGCTCCTCGAACGACTCGCGGCCTCGCATCCCGAGCTCGAGGTCGAGGTGCACGAGGGCGGACAGCGGCACTACCCCCTCCTGCTGGGTGCGGAATAGGCTTCGAGCGGATGCCGCCGGTCCGGATCGTGCTCGTGGAGGACAACGAGGTCTTCCGCGACGCCCTCGAGCTCCTGCTCGGGATGCGGGACGATGTCGAGATCGTCGCGTCCGTCGGCGACGGCGCGGCGGCCGTCTCCGCGGCGGTCGAGCACCACCCGGACGTCGTCCTGATGGATTACCGGCTGCCCGCTCTCGACGGCATCCAGGCCACGGCACAGGTGGTCGCGGCGCTGCCCGAAGTCGCGGTGGTCGCCCTGACCGCGTCCGCGGACGATGCCGAGCGCAAGGCGCTCCTCGACGCGGGGGCGGTCGCCTGCCTGGCGAAGGATCAGGAGCTCGAGGAGATCGTGGCCGCCATCCTGCACGCCGCCTCCGTGGCGTGAGGCTCACGAGCGCCAACACCGCGATCGTCCTCGACTCGACCGCCGACCTCCCCGACGCCGCCGAGCGGTTCCCGAACTGGCGCGTCGTGCCGCTGTACGTCCGCTTCGGGGACGAGAGCCTGCGCGACGGGATCGACATCGAGCCCGCGGGGTTCTACGACCGGCTGCGCGAGTCCAGCACCTTCCCGACCACGTCGCAGCCGACGCCGGGCGACTTCCTCGCCTGTTACGGGGAGCTCGCCGCCTACGAGCGGGTCTTCTCGCTGCACGTGTCGGCGCGCGTCTCCGGCACCTTCGCGAGCGCGGAGACGGCCGCGGCCGAGTTGGGGGACGGACGGGTGCGGGCGATCGACACCGAGACGGCGTCCGCCTCGATCGCGATGCTCGCGCTGGCGATCCAGCGGCGGCTCGAGCGCGGCACGAGCGACGAGGAGGTCGACGCGCTCGTCGACCGCTACCGCCGGGAGCGGGGGCTCCTGTTCACGGTGGACACGCTCGAGCTCCTCGCGCGCGGTGGGCGCATCGGCAAGGCCGCCGCGTTCGCGGGCACGTTGCTGCACGTGAAGCCGATCCTCTCGATCCGGGACGGCGAGGTCGTGCCGGTGAACCGCGTCCGCGGTGAGCGGAAGGCGTTCGCGGAGCTGGCGTCGGCGCTCGAGCGCGAGACACGGGACGAGCCGGAGTTCCGGCTGGGCGTCGCCCACGCGGCGGCGCCGGAGCGGGCGGCCGAGCTCGAGGCGCTCGTCCGCGAGCGCCGGCCGCGAGCCGAGCTCGAGCTCGTCGTCGCGCTCGGAGCGGTGATCGGCGCGCACGCGGGCCCCGGCACGCTCGCGCTGTTCTGGTTCCGCGATGGCGAGTAGCAGGATCTGGATCGGCGGCGGCACCGGAGCCGGGAAGTCGACCGTGGCCCGCGCGCTGTCGGTGGAGCACGGGCTCCGCCGCTTCGGCATCGACGCCTTCTGGTACGCGTACGACGCCCGCTGGGGACGGCCGCGCAAGCCGCCCGACGAGCAGTGGCTCGAGACCCCGCCCGACGTGCAGGCTGCGGAGTTCGAGGAGACGTCGCGCCGGATGATGGGCTTCGCGCTCGACGACCTCGCCGCACTTCCCGACGTCCCGACGGTCGTCGAGGGCCCGCAGATCCTCCCCGACCTCGTCCCGCCGGGCGACCAGGCCGTCTTCCTCGAGCCCACGCCGGAGTTCCAGCGCTGGGTGCTCGAGCAGCGGTCGATGCCGTCGAGCGACCCGGCCCGCGCGCTCCAGGCGCGCCTCGTCAAGGACCGCCTCTACGCGGACCGGGTCGCGGCGCTCGCCCGGGAGTGCGGCTTTCCCGTGCTCGCGGTGGAGTGGGGCCGCGACGTCACCGCCGAGGTCGAGGCGCTGCTCGAGATCCCGGAGGGCGCCGCCGACCTGAGCGCGATCCGCCGCTGGGAGAACGAGGTCGCGGCGGCAAACATCCGCGCCTGGCTCGTGTCGCCGGAGGCGCCGACGGAGCACCACGGCTACCCCTTCGCGTGCGAGTGCGGCCGCCCAGGCTGCGACGAGCTCGTGCAGCTCACGATCGAGGAGTTCGACGCCGCACCGCGGGTCCTTGTGCACCGCTGACGTCCGGTCCGCGCGCGATACTCGGCGCGCCCGGTGCCGCGGACGATGACAACAGCCCGTCGACAGACGGCCTTTGCAGGCCTGGACCCTCCCGGGGTCTGGCCGCCGACGCCGCGCGCCCTGCGGCCGGAGCGCCTCGCCCTCGGCCTCGACACGCTGCCCGGCGTCGCCGCGACGACGCAGCGGAAGCTCGGGAAGCTCGGTCTCGCCACCGTGCGCGACGTCCTCGAGCACGGGCCGCGACGCTACGAGACGGCCGCGGAAGAGGTGACGATTGCCGCACTCCGCCCGGGCGAGGAGGTCGTGGTCACCGGCCGCGTCCTCAACGTCGAGAAGCGGCCGATGCGCGGTCGGAGACGGACGCGGATCGTCGCGCGGGTCGACGACGGCACGGCCGCGGTCAGCGTCACCTGGTTCAACCAGCCGTGGCTCGCCGACCGCCTCGAGCCGGGAACCGAGATCCGGCTGCGCGGGAAGCTCGGCCGCTTCGGCTTCGAGCCGCGTTCGTACGACCTCGGGGAGGAGGCGCGGGCAACCGCCGACTTCGCTCCCGTCTACCCCGCGGCGGAGGAGATCGCCGCGGCGACGGTGCGGCGCGTCGTGGACGCGGCGCTCCCGCTCGTGGTGCACGTCCCGGATCCGCTGCCTGCCGAGCTCCGCGAGCGCGAGGGCCTGGCGCTCAAGCGCGACGCGCTCGCCGTCGTGCACCGTCCTCGCGATCTCGGCGGGGCCGAGACGGGACGGCAGCGGCTCGCCTTCGAGGAGCTGCTCGTCCTGCAGGTCGGGATCGCGCGCCGCGCGGCGGAACGCGAGCGGACGCTCGCTCCCGCGCTCGGCGAGCCCGGCGAGCTGATCCACCGCTACCGCGACGCGCTGCCGTTCGCGCTGACGCCGTACCAGGAGCAGGCCATCCGCGAGCTCGACGGCGACCTCGCGCGCACCGTCCCCATGCAGCGTCTCCTCCAGGGAGACGTCGGCTCCGGCAAGACGGTCGTCGCGCTCTACGCGCTGCTGCGGGCGGTGGAGTACGGCCGCCAGGGCGCGCTGATGGCGCCGACGGAAACCCTTGCCGAGCAGCACTTTCTCACGATCGCGGACCTCTGCCTCGAGCTCGGCGTCAGCTGCGCCCTGCTCACGAGCTCCTCCGGGAAGCGCGAGCGGGCGACGGCGCTCGGCGCCGACGTGGTCGTGGGGACGCACGCGCTGATCCAGGAGGGCTTCGAGCTGCGCGACCTCGCCGTCGCGGTCGTCGACGAGCAGCACCGCTTCGGCGTTGAGCAGCGCTCGGCGCTCACGGCGGCCGGCGGCTCCGCTCGCGGGGCCGGGTCTTCCGCGGGGTCGGCGCGGCTTCGCCGCGGCGACCTTCCACGCACAGCGCCCCACGTCCTCCACATGACCGCGACCCCGATCCCGCGCACGCTCGCGCTCACGGTCTACGGCGACCTCGCGGTCTCGGAGATCGCGAAGCCGCCCGCGTCGCGCAAGCCCGTGATCACGAGCTGGATCGCCGAGGATCGCGCCTCGGAGGCGTACACGCGGTTGACGCGGCTCCTGCGCGAGGGCCGGCAGGCGTATGTCGTCTGCCCGCTCATCGAGGCGTCCGAGACCTCGCTCGCGCGGGCGGCGGAGGAGGAGGCCGAGCGGCTGCGGCGGGCCGAGCTGCGCGACTTCCGCGTGGGTTGCCTCCACGGCCGGCTCAAGGCGGCAGAGCGGCGCGACCTGATGGCCCGCTTCAAGGCGCGCGAGCTCGACGTGCTCGTGGCTACGACGGTGATCGAGGTCGGCGTGGACGTGGCGAACGCCACGGTGATGATCGTCCAGGAGGCCGACCGGTTCGGGCTCGCCCAGCTGCACCAGCTCCGCGGCCGGGTGGGCCGCGGCGCAGAGCAGTCGTACTGCCTGCTCGTCTCGGGGGCGAAGGAGGAGCTGACCGAGTCGGCTCAGGCCCGTTTGCAGGCACTTTGCGACACGGGCGACGGCTTCGAGCTCGCCGAGGTCGACCTCGAGCTGCGCGGGGGCGGCGCTCTGCTCGGGACGCGGCAGTCAGGCCTCTCCGATCTCCGCTTCGCCCATCTCCGCCGCGACCGCGACCTGCTGGAGCGGGCGCGCGCCGCGGCCGCCGCCGTCGGCCCGGGACCGCTGCAGGACGCGGCGGCGGCGCTCTTCGCCGAGATCGAGCCGGAGGCGCTCGCATGAGACTCCTCCTTCGTCGCGTGCTCCGCCGCCGCGCCGTCTCGCGCCAGAGGCCGCCGATCGACACCGAGCGGCTGGAGCGGATCTACCGCGAGACCCATCGCCGGGTGGAAGAGCTCCGCCGCGCCGCGTGATGCGACGATCTGCCGGTGCGCGTCATCGCCGGCAGCCGGAAGGGCCACAAGCTCGTCGCGCCGCGCGGCCACGACACGCGGCCGACGTCCGACCGCGTCCGCGAGAACGTGTTCAACCTCGTCGGCCCGGTCGACGATGCGAAGGTGCTCGACCTCTTCGCCGGCTCCGGGGCGCTCGGGATCGAAGCGCTCTCGCGCGGCGCGGCCGGCGCGGTCTTCGTCGAGCACGACGCGAACGCGGTGCGCACGATCGAGCAGAACCTCGACCGGCTGCGGCTGACCGGCGCGCGCGTCGTCCGCGGCGACGTCCTCCGCACGATTGCGCAGGAGGCGCACACGGGCGCGAAGTACGATCTCGTGCTGGTCGACCCTCCCTACGGCATGCTTACCGAGATCCAGCCCCGCCTCGCGCGCCACCTTCCCGCACTGCTCGCAGCGGACGGCCTCCTCGTCCTCGAGACGGACGCGCGCACCGAGCCCGAGCTGCCGCTGCCCGTCCGCACGAGCCGCAAGTACGGCCAGACCCGCGTCACGCTCTTCGAGGGGCCGCGGTGATCACCGCGATCGCACCGGGCTCCTACGACCCGGTCACGAACGGTCACGTCGACGTGATCGCGCGCGCGGCCGGGATCTTCGACCGCGTCGTGGTCGGCGTGGTCGGGATGCCGCACCACAAGGAGCCGACGTTCGCCGTCGAGGAGCGGGTCGAGTTCCTGCGCAACGCGCTCTCCGGCCTCGGCAACGTGGAGATCGACGTCTTCCGCGAGCTCGTCGTCGACTTCGCGCGCAAGTGGGACGCGAAGGCGATCGTGAAGGGCTTGCGCGTCATCTCGGACTTCGAGTGGGAATTCCAGATGAACCAGCTCAACCGCACGCTGGCGCCGGAGGTGGAGACGGTCTACGTGATGGCGAGCCCCCAGGTGAGCTTCGTCTCCTCGAGCGGTGTGAAGGAGATCGCGGCGTTCGGCGGCGACGTGTCGGCGCTCGTGCCCGCGCCGGTCGCGCGCCGGCTCGCCGAGCTCTTCCCGAACGGGCGGCCCGGTACGCCGGAGAGGCCCGGCGAGTGAGCGAGCTCGCCGTCGCCCTCCGCGACGGGCGGACGCTGCACGTCTACGACGAGGGCGACCCGGACGGGAACGTCGTCGTGCAACACCACGGCACGCCCGGCAGCGGCCTCTCGTATCCGCCCGACCTCGAGCTGGCGCGCGAGCGCGGACTGCGCATCGTGTCCTACGACCGCGCAGGCTACGGCGGCTCGACGCCGCATCCAGGCCGCCGCGTCGCGGACGTCGTCCCGGACATCGAGGACGTGCTCGACGAGCTAGGCATCGAGCGGTACGCCGCGTTCGGCGGCTCCGGCGGCTGTCCGCACTCGTTCGCGTGCGGGGGGCTCTCGGCGCGCTGCGTCGCGGCGGCGGCGATCGCCTGCCCGGCACCGTACGAGGCCGAAGGGCTGGACTGGCTCGCGGGCCAGGGCGAGCAGAACCAGGAGGAGTGGGCCGCGGCGCTCGCAGGGCCGGAGGCGCTCGAGCCGTATCTGGAGCACGAGGCGGCCGAGGTGCGCGCCGCCACGCCCGAGCAGATCAAGGAGGTGCTGGCGACCGTCCTCCCGCCGGTCGACGCCGCGGTGCTCACGGGAGACCGAGCCGAGCACTCGAAACGCGGCATGGACCGAGCTCTCGAGCACGGAATCGCCGGCTGGCGCGACGACGACCTCGCTTTCATGCACCCGTGGGGCTTCGAGCTGGACGAGATCCGCGTCCCGACGCTCCTCTGGCAGGGCGTACAGGACAAGATGGTGCCCGTCGCGCATGCCCACTGGGTCGCAGAGCGGATTCCGGGCGTCGAGGCGCACATCAGTGAGGAAGACGGCCATCTCTCCATCGCGGTGGGCCGCCTCGGCGAGATCCTCGACTGGCTCGTTGACCGGTTCTGATCACGACGACGACCGCCCAGCGGGCTAGACTGCTGGGCCAATGGACGTCCTTGTTCTAATCGACAAGCTCGACGACCTCGTCCACAACGCCAAGGCCGTGCCCCTCACCGACCAGGTGCGGATCGACCGCGAGGAGATCTACGACATCCTCGACCAGATGCGCGCGACGATCCCCGAGGAGATCAAGCAGGCACGCTGGATCGTCAAGGAGCGGCAGGAGATGCTGGCCGAGGCGAAGCGCGAGGTCGACCGGCTGCTCGCGGAGGCGCGGGAACAGGCGGTGCGCGAGGCGTCGCAGACCGAGATCGTCAAGATCGCGGAGCGGCAGGCAGACGAGATCATCGACGACGCTCGACGGAGCGCCCGCGAGATGAAGCTCGAGATGGAGGACTGGGCCGACAACATGCTCGCCTCCCTCGAGGTCAACTTCGAGCGCTTCCTCGTCGCCGTCAGGCGGGGTCGTGAGCGGCTGCACGAGCGGTCGCAGGAGGCGGTCACCGCAGGTCTCGCGGCCAACGGCGACATCGCCGACGACGAGCGCTTCTAGCCCGCCGTAACCTCCGCCGCCAGCTCCACGAAGGCTTGCGCCGCCTGCGACCGGTAGCGGTCCCGGTGCCAGGCGAGCACGAGCGTGCGCGGCGGGATCCGCGAGCCGAACGGCAGCATCTTCACCGCGCGGTCGCGCGGATCGACCACGAGCCGCGGCTCGATCGCGCTCCCCAGCCCTTCGGCCACGAGCGCGCCGAGCGTCCCGTTGTCGTCGGTGCGGAAGACGACGTTGAGCTCGGGAACGCGTCCCGTCAGGAACCGCTCCGGCTCGTCGGTGCTGCGCCGTCCGATCAGCGGCAGCTTTGCGACCTCCCGCAGCGACGGCGCCGCCTCGAGCGAGGCCAGCTCGGAGTCGGCCGACACGAGCAGGACGTACGGATCCTGCAGCAGCTCGGCCCACTCGAACGGCCCCTCCCGTAGCGGCGGGTCTGCGAAGGTGAGGTCGAGCTCGCCGTGCTCGAGCAGGCGCAGCAGGTCGGTGGCGGAGCTCTCCTCCCGCACGCGGACGCCGACGCGGGGCCATTGCGCGCGAAAGCGCCGGACGAGAGCGGGAAGGAGGCGCGCGCCGACGCTCTGGTAGATGCCGACGCGGAGCGTTCCTGCGGCGCCCTCCGCGAGCGCGGCCATGTCCGCGCGGGCCGCGTCGAGGCGGGCGACGATCGCGTCGGCGTGACCGAGTAGGAGGAGGCCGGCCTCCGTCGGCTCGACGGGCCGTGGGCCGCCGGGCCGGTGGAACAGCCGCTGGCCGACGCTGCGCTCCAGCTGCGCCATCTGCTGGCTGACGGCCGACTGCGTGTAGCCGAGCTCGCGCGCGGCGCGGCCGAAGGAGCCGGTGCGCGCGACCGCTTCCAGCGCCGCGAGGTGGCGCAGCTCGACTCCCAGCCATTGATCAGCGTTCATGATCGATACGAACGATAACTCAACTTGTGCTGATCGATCTCTCGCGGCACGATGGACTCATGAGGACGAAGATCGCCGTCGCGCTGGGGATCGTCTACGTCGTCTGGGGATCGACCTATCTCGCGATCGCCGTCGCCGACAAGACGCTGCCGCCGCTCCTGATGCTGGCGGTCCGTTTCGGGCTCGCCGGCGGGCTGCTCTACGGGTGGTCCGCATGGCGCGGCGACGTCGCCGCCGCGCGGCCGGGTCGCCGGGAGTGGACGTCCGCGGCGATCGTCGGCGGGCTGCTCCTGTTCGTGGACACGGGCGGCATCGCCTGGGCCGAGCAGCGGGTGGCCTCGGGCCTGACGGCGCTGCTCGTCGCGTCGGTGCCGCTGTTCACGGCGGTGCTCGACCGCACGTTCTTCGGCGTCCGGCTCTCGCTAGGCGTCCTCGCCGGGATCGCGGCCGGCCTCCTCGGCGTCGCGCTGCTCGTGGGGCAGAGCACGGACGTGGATCCCGTCGGCGCCGCGGTCATCCTCGGCGCCGCCCTCGCGTGGGCCGCCGGCTCGGCGTACGGGCGTGTCGCGCCGCTGCCGAAGCCGCCGTTCCTCTCGGCCGCGATGCAGATGCTGTGCGCGGCGGCGCTCCTCGCCGTCGGCGGCGCGGCGATGGGAGAGCTCGGACGCGTCCATCCCTCAGCGATCTCGGCCGGCTCGCTGGGCGCGTTCGGCTTCCTCGTCGTCTTCGGCTCGATCGTCGCCTTCACCGCATACGGCTGGCTCCTGCGCAGCGGCGCCTCCAGCGTCCTGGTCTCGACGTACGCCTACGTCAATCCCGCGGTCGCCGTCCTGCTCGGCTGGCTCTTCGCAGGCGAGGCCGTGGGCGGCCGGGAGCTCGCCGCCGGCGCCGTGATCCTGGCCTCGGTGGGGATGCTCGTGCTCGCTCGCGAGCCTGTGCGCCACGAGACGGCGGAGCCTCTTCCCGAGACCGTCGGCCCCTACCTCCGGCACAAGGAGGCGCAGGAGCGCCCCTTCCCGCCGGCGGGGCCGGTGCTCGCCGACCTCCGGCGCATGGCCCCCTGAGAGGCCGAGGCCGCCGCGCTACGGTGGCGAGATGACCACGTTCGACCTCCGCACGCTGCGCATCCGCTCCGGCGACCAGGCGCGGGAACGCGTCGAGATCGAGCTGCAGCCGCTCGTGCTCGGCGGCCAGACGTACGAGCCGCGGCCGGATCCCGTGCCCGCCGAGCTCGCCGTCACGCGCGCCTCGAGCGGCACCGTGCTCGAGCTGACGCTCGACGTCGCGCTGGCCGGCCCGTGCTTCCGCTGCCTGACCGACGCCGAGCTGCCGCTCTCGCTCCGCCTGCGCGAGTACGAGGCCTCCAATCCCGAAGGCGACGACGACCTGCGCACGGAGTACCTCGAGGACGACAAGGTCGACCTCTCGGCCTGGGCACACGACGCGATCGCGCTCGCCCTCCCGGACAAGATCCTCTGCCGCCCCGACTGCGCCGGCCTCTGCCCGGTCTGCGGCAAGGACCTCAACGCCGAGCCGCACGAGCACACGGAAGAGCGCATCGACCCGCGCTGGGCCGCGCTCGAGTCGCTCCGCGAAACCGACTAGCGATCGATCGTCGACATGTCCGGGTAGCGCTCGCCGGCGGCCGCGTCCTTGGGGAACGCCTGCTCGAGCCGCTCCAGCTCCTCCTCGGTCAGCTCGACGTCCACCGCCTCGGCGTTCTCCTCGAGGTAGCGCCGCCGCTTCGTCCCCGGGATCGGGACGACGTCGTCGCCGCGCGAGAGCAGCCAGGCGAGCGCCACCTGCCCCGGCGACCGGCCCTTCTCCTCGGCGATCTCCTCCACCTGCGCCACGAGGTCGAGGTTCCGCTGGAAGTTCTCGCCCTGGAAGCGCGGGTTGTGGCGGCGGAAGTCGCCCTCCTCGACGTCCTCGGGCGAGCGGATCTGCCCGGTGAGGAAGCCGCGCCCGAGCGGGCTGTACGCGACGAAGCCGATTCCGAGCTCGCGGCACGTCTGCAGCGGCCCGTCCTCGGGTTCGCGCGTCCAGAGCGAGTACTCCGACTGCAGCGCCGAGATCGGGTGGACGGCGTGTGCGCGGCGGATCGTCTCGGGCGACGCCTCGGACAGCCCGAGGTACCGCACCTTCCCCGCCTCGACGAGCTCCGCCATCGCGCCGACCGTCTCCTCGATCGGGACGCGGAAGTCGACGCGGTGCTGGTAGTAGAGGTCGACGTGGTCGAGGCCGAGCCGGCGCAGCGACGCGTCGCACGCCTGGCGGACGTAGGCCGGGTCGCCGCGTACCTCGCGCGAGCCGTCGTCGTTGCGGACGTTGCCGAACTTCGTCGCGAGCACGACGCGGTCGCGCCGGTTGCCGATCGCCCTGCCGACGAGCTTCTCGTTCGCGCCGCGTCCGTACATGTCGGCCGTGTCCAGGAAGTCGATCCCGAGCTCCAGCGCCCGGTGGATCGTCGCCACGGCCTCGTTCTCGTCGGTCGTTCCGTAGAACTCCGACATCCCCATGCACCCGAGGCCGAGCTGGGAGACCTCGAGCCCCTGCGTTCCGAGCTTGCGTGTGTCCATGGGGCGACGCTACCCGCGCCGCGCCGGCCTAAGCGTCGGGGAACACGTACGGCGTCGTCGCCGTGAACGGGACGAAGCCGAGCCGCTCGAGGATCGGGCGGCTGGTCGGGAGCGCGTCGGAGTAGAGCAGGCTATAGCCGCGCTCCCGCGCCAGCTGGGCGCGCTTGGCGACGGTGGCGCGGTACAGCCCCCGGCCGCGGTACTCGGGCAACGTGATGCCGCCGAAGAGACCGGCGAACTCGACGCCCTCCTCGAAGTCCACGCGCCCGCCCGAGACCGGCTTCCCGTCCACGACGGCGACCACGGCGACCGCCCTGTCCGGCAGGTCGAAGCGGTCGCCGAAGACCTCGGCGGCGAGCTCCACGAACTCGTCCGTCACGACCCGGAGCTCGACGTCGTCGGGAGGAGGTGGGATCGAGGCCGCCTCCGCGACGACCACGGTCTCCTCGTCCTCCGGCACCAGCCCCGCGGCGAGCAGGCGTTCGCGCAGCTCCGGACCGTCGTGGGAGTAGTACTTCCACTCGACGTGCCCGGGCAGCTCTCGCATACGCGCGACGAGCCGCTCGACGTCGCCCTCGCCGGGCCACCAGAGTACGGCGCTCCAGTTGTCGCTGACAAACAGGCAGTCCGGCGCCGCCTTGCGGCGCATCTGCTCGTCGAAGAGCCCCAGGATCCCGGTCGTGTCCACGGGCGCAGGCTATAGTGGCGCGCGGCCATGGCTGTCCCGAAGCGGAAAACCTCCAAGTCGCGCCGCGACAAGCGGCGTGCGACGCACGCGATCACCGCGCCGAAGGTCAACGTCTGCCCGACGTGCGGCCAGCCGAAGCGCCCGCACCGCGCCTGCCCGACCTGCGGCACGTACAAGGGCCGCGAGGTCGAACCGCTTCGCGTCAACGCTCCGTAGCCGCATGGCTCGCGTCGCAGTCGACGCGATGGGAGGAGATCGCGGGCCCGCGGCCGTAGTCGAGGGCGCGCTCGGCACACGCGCCGACGGAATCGAGCCCGTCGTCTTCGGCTCTGCCGGTCTCGACACCGGCGGGCTCGAGCTCGTCGCGACGACGCAGGTCGTCGGCATGAACGAGAAGCCGGCGGACGCCTTCCGCACGAAGGCCGACAGCTCGCTCGTGCGGGCGGTCAAGGCGGTGGCCGACGGCGAGGCGGACGCGGTCGTGTCCGCCGGGAACACGGGGGCGATGCTCGCGGCGGGCCTCGTCCTGCTCCGGCGTGTGCCCGGAGTGCGCCGCCCGGCGATCGCGGTCCCGATCCCCGCCCGCAAGCGGCCGTCAGTCCTGATCGACGCGGGTGCGAATGCGGACTGCCGCGCCGAGCACCTGCTCCAGTTCGCCACGATGGGAGCGGTGTTCGCCGAGGAGATCCTCGGCGTCGCCCGGCCGCAGGTGCGCCTCCTCTCGATCGGGGAGGAGCCGGAGAAGGGGAACCAGCTCGCGCTCGAGGCGCACGAGCTGCTGGCCGCCTCCGAGCTCGACTTCCGGGGCAACGCCGAGGGGCGCGACATCCTCGAGGGCGCCGCCGACGTGCTCGTCACCGACGGCTTCACCGGCAACGTCGCCCTCAAGTCGGTGGAGGGGACGATCCGGACGCTGCTCGACACGCTGCGCGAGGAGATCACGGCGAGCGCGACCGGAACGCTCGGCGGGCTCCTCATCCGCCCCGCCGCGAGGCGGCTGCGGAGACGCCTCGATCCCGACACCTACGGAGGCGCCTACCTCCTCGGCCTGCGCGGCCTCGTGGTGATCGCGCACGGCAACTCGTCCGCGACCGCGATCGCGAACGCGATCCGGCTCGCCGCCCGCGGCGTCGACCACGACGTCGTCGGCCGCCTCGCTGCCCGGCTGCCGCAGCAGGCGGAGATTGTATGATCGGCGCGCTTTCCGGCCCCTACGACACAACGAGGTGACATGGCAGCGTCGCGCGAGGAAGTCTACGAGCGGGTCAAGGAGGTCCTCACCGAGCAGCTCGGCATCGACGAGGCGGACATCACGGAGGAGGCATCCTTCCAGGAGGACCTCGACGCCGACTCGCTCGACCTCGTCGAGCTGATCATGGAGCT
>DASTZY010000037.1:0-8243 GCA_035764085.1 Gaiellaceae bacterium | reverse complement strand
CGGCCGCAGGCAACGGGACTCTAGCCGACCCGCATCCGCCCTCCTCGGTCGAACCGGCGGCTCTTCATAAGCTTCCGCGATGGCCGACACGGATGTCTCGACCGCGCCGTTCAGCGGGCGGACCGCGTGGACGCGGAACCTGCAGACACCGCTTCGCACCTTCCTTCGCACGGAGTCCGGCAGCGCCGCGGTCCTGCTCGCCGCCGTGCTCGCGGCGCTCGTCTGGGCCAACATCGACCAGGCCTCGTACGAGCGCGTGTGGACGACCACGCTGTCGATCCGGATCGGCGGCTCCGGCATCTCGCAGGACCTCCGCGGCTGGATCAACACCGGGTTGATGGCCTTCTTCTTCTTCGTGATCGGGCTCGAGGCGCGCCGCGAGTTCGACCTCGGCGAGCTGCGTGAGAGGAGGCGGATGGCGCTGCCTCTCCTCGCGGGGATCGGCGGGATGCTCGTGCCGGTCGCGATCTACCTGGCGATCAACGCGGGCAGGGACTCGATCCACGGCTGGGGAACGGCGATGTCGACCGACACTGCGTTCGCGCTCGGCCTCCTCGCGCTCGTCGGGACGGGCCTGCCGGACCGGCTGCGCGCGTACCTGCTCACGGTCGCGGTAGTCGACGACCTCGTCGCGCTGCTCGTGATCGCGATCGCGTACAGCGGCTCGGTCTCGGTCGTCCCGCTCCTCGTCGGGCTGGGCCTGTTCGGCTGCATCCTGCTGATCCGCGCCGCCGACATCCACTACGGCCTGGTCTATTTCCTGTTCGGCACGGCGGTCTGGGTTGCGTTCTACAAGTCCGGGATCGACCCGGTCGTCGTCGGACTGATGGGCGGCGTGATCGCGCTCGCGTACCCGGCGCAGCGCAGCGACCTCGAGCGCGCGAGCGACTTCTTCCGGCTCTTCCGCGAGCAGCCGACGGGCAAGCTCGCCCGGTCCGCGCGCGACGCGGTGCGCACGGCCGTGTCCCCGAACGAGCGGCTGCAGGCGCTCTGGCATCCGTGGACGAGCTACGCGATCGTGCCGCTCTTCGCGCTCGCCAACGCCGGCGTCCACCTCGGCGGCGGCTTCCTCGCCCACGCCTACACCTCGCCCGTGACGCTCGGGATCCTGTTCGGCTACGTGCTCGGCAAGCCGGTCGGGATCGCCGGGACGACCTGGCTGGCCTCGCGCATCGCCCGCGGCCGCCTGCGCCCGCCGGTCGGCTGGGCCTCGGTCGCGGGCGCGGGGACGATCGCCGGGATCGGCTTCACGGTCTCGATCCTGATCGCCGATCTCGCCTTCCACGGCGCCCACCTGGACGAGGCGAAGGTCGGGGTGCTCAGCGCGGCCGTTGTCGCGGCGGCGCTCACGTGGGTTCTCGTCCTCGGCACCAAGCGTCTGCCGCGGCGGCTGCGGATCCGCGCGCTGCTCGGCACGCCGGACCTGATCGTCGACCTCGCGGATCCCGTCGATCCCGAGCGCGACCACATCCGCGGCCCGGTGGACGCTCCGGTGACCGTGCTCGAGTACGGCGACTTCGAGTGCCCGTTCTGCGGCCAGGCCGAGCCGGTGGTGCGCGAGCTGCTGCGCGACTTCGGCGATGTCGCCTACGCCTGGCGGCACCTGCCCCTCAACGACGTCCACCCGAACGCGCAACGCGCGGCCGAGGCGGCCGAGGCGGCGGCGGAGCAGGGGGCGTTCTGGGAGATGCACGACCTGCTGCTCGAGCACCAGGATGCGCTGACCTTCCGCGACCTCGTCGGCTATGCCGGCAGCCTCGGGCTCGACGTCGAGCGCTTCGAGGAGGATCTGCGCACCCGCACGGGCGCCAGCCGCATCGCGCAGGACGTCGACTCGGCCGACCTCTCCGGCGTCTCCGGCACACCCACCTTCTTCGTCAACGACCTGCGCCACTACGGCGCGTACGACATCGCGACGCTGTCGGCGGCGGTGAAGGCCGCGCGCGCCCGCGAGCTCGTCCGGCCGGCCGGCTGAGCAGACAGCGGCTCGCTCACGCCCAGTCGCTCGTCTCCCACGCCTCGCGCACCCGCTGCGCCAGGAGCTCGCGTTCGTCGCTCGGCAGAATCGGCACCTCCTCGTCCGGTGGGAACGGCGCATCGGCCGCTTTCGGGATCACGTGGAAGTGGACGTGCGGCACGGTCTGGAAGGCGCCCGCGCCGTTGTGCTGCTGGACAAGGATCGCATCGGGATCGAACGCGGCGGAAATGGCGCGAGCGGCCCGGGCGACGGCCTGCCCGAGCAGCGCAGCCTCATCTGCGCGCAGATCGAGCAGCGTCTCGACGTGGCGCCTGGGGAGAACGAGGACGTGCCCGTCCATCCCGCCCAGCGGAGCGGGAGCCATGATGACGTAGAGCTGCTCGTCCTCGTGGACGACTGCGGGCGGGCCGTGCCATGGGTGGCGGCCCGCGAAGTTCTCGCAGATCGAGCAGGGGTGATTGTCGGGCACCGCGATCGGCATCGAGCGACCGGCGCGAGCGTAACGCGCTCACGTGCTGAACCATCCGGGCCGACGCGTGAACCTGAGCTAACGTCCGGATATCCGAGCTTCACGACCGGGAGAGGCCATGACGACACTCGAGAACCGCCCGAACACAGCACTGCTCGTGATCGACGTGCAGAACGGCGTCGTGGGTGAAGCGTACGAGCGTGACACCGTTGTCGCGAACGTCGGCACCGTCGTCGAGAAAGCTCGCGCGGCGGAGGTTCCGGTCGTCTGGGTCCGGCACTCGAGCGACAACCTCGCTCAGGGAAGCACGCAGTGGGAGATCGTGCCGGAGTTGAGCCCGGACCAGAGCGAGCCGCTCGTCGAGAAGCGGTATCCGGACTCCTTCGAAGAGACGACGCTCGAGTCCCTACTCGCCGACCTCGCCGTCGGCCGCCTGGTCGTCGTAGGCGCGCAGACCGACGAATGCGTGCGCTCGACCCTCCACGGCGCCCTCGCCCGCGGCCACGACGCGACGCTCGTCAGCGTTGCGCACACCACCGAGGATCTCACTCCCTGGGGCGCACCGCCTCCCGAGCTCGTCATCGCGCACACGAATCTCTACTGGGGCAACCACGAGGCCCCCGGCCGGACGGCCGGCACGGTCGAAGCAAAGGACGTCGACTTCGCAGGATCCTGACTGCGCGTCGGCCCGTTGCGTCTACTCGAGCCGACCGGCGGCGGCTGCGAAATCCGGGAGCCTGCGACTTAGGCTCCCTTCGTGGCGCGCCCAAGGTTCCCGCACGTGACTCGTCGGCTGGCGGAGTCGGGGATGACCCGCGCGCCGGGAGGCAAGGCGGGGTCCGATCCGGAGGCGGTGCATCGCGACACGCGCCGGCTGGTGACCTTCAGCGACGGGGTCTTCGCGATCACCATCACGCTGCTGGTTCTGTCGATCAGCCGGCCGAGCGACTACACGAACCTGCTGCACGATCTCCTCGCACTGTGGCCCTCGTATCTCGCCTACGCCGTCACCTTCCTGTTCATCGGCCAGGTGTGGGCGAACCATCACGTCATGTTCGACCACATCCGGGTCGCCGACCGCGTCGTCCTGCTCCTGAACACCCTCCTGCTGATGGTCGTGGCATTCCTTCCCTTTTCCACCTCCGTGCTTGCCGGGGCCTTTCACAGCGGACACGGGGAACGAACCGCGACGGTCTTCTACGGCCTCGCGTTCGGCGCGACAGCCCTGACCTTCAACGCCCTCTGGCAATACGGCCGGCGCCACGGCTTGCTCAGCGAAGCCCTCGATCGTCGAGGGGAGATCGCGATCGGCAGACGCTTCCATCTCGCCCTGGCATGGCTCGCAGCCGGAGCCCTGCTCGGCGCCCTGTTACCCGTCCTGGGCGTCGTCGTGATTGCCGCCTTCAACGCCTTCTACTGGCTCCCGATCCGGGGCGAAAGCCCCCGCCCCCGTGTTCCGGAATGACCCCTGACGAGCCATCGAGCGTCGCCTAGCGACCCTTAAGCCATCGTTAAGCGATGTTCTTTAGATTCCTCCTTGTCAGGCTCCGTGCTGCCGGGCAGCACCGAGCAAGGGGAAAAACCGAGGAGGAAGCAGATGAGGAAGCTGCTCGTGCTCATCGCGCTCATGGCGAGCCTCGCTGCGGCAACTGCCGCCGGCGCGTCGGCTCAGTACGGGCGGGGGGCGGTCTATCAGGTCGAGCTTTCGATGAACATCCCCGGGAAACAAGGCGGCGGCATCTGGCTCTGGTTTGCGCTGAATCAGGATGGCACGGGCGACTACGCCGGGTCGGACTGCGGCCACGGCGGGCAAGGGGCCGCCTCGGACAAAGGCGACGTGACCTGGACGCGGGTAGGCGACCAGATCGTGATCTCCGGCGTCACCTACAACGGGATCCCGACCAACCCGATGATCGGCGACTTCGCGCCGTTCGCGCCCACCATCACCGTGCCGGCTGCCTACGGCCACTACACCGGAGTCGACGACACCTACACCACCCTGCCGGGGTGGATCCCCTCCGGCGTCGGCTTCGCCCAGCTCCAGGTCGCTCCATAACCCAGTCCCGGGAGGCTGGCCCGCCGGTCAGCCTCCCCGGATTCCCATACGCTCGTCTGGGCTCGGTCCGTCTCAGCGGTCGCCGATGACCGGCGCGACCATCGTGGGCGGCGCATCCGGTGCGAACAGCGAGGTCACGTCGACGAGCGTGCCGGCGGCGATCGCAGCTGTCACCTGCTGTGCCGTGGTGAACGGATCGGTGGCGAGGTCGATGCTGCCGGGAGCCGCCTCGACGAGCAGGACGAGGGTCCATGCTCCCGTGTAGCCGGGATCGCCCGGCGCAACCGAGAGCACGTGGTCGTGCCGGAACGCCGTGGCGTCGCCATCGCAGTGGTCTTGGGTGGCTGTCTGGTCGAAGATCACATACAGCGGGCTGGTCGGTCGGTCGATCCCTGTCAGGTCGGGGCCGAGCCCGAAACACCCGAGCACCCCGCCGTTCGGATTCGCGCTGAACAGCGAGGGCTGTAGGAACGAGACGTGGTGGCCGTCGTACCAGCCCGGCTCGATCCGGAGGTTGCCGCCGCTTCCTGCACCCGCCGTCCCGACGAGCATCGCAGCACCCAGCAAGACGACCGCGGCGATGGCGATGCGGTGACGTGTCTGTCTCATCTTCCCGCTCTCCTCTCACGATTGGACGGAGCAGGAAGCTAGGGCGGCCCGCTTTGCGCCGGGTTAGCGCGTGCTTAGCGACCGTTGCAGAGACGCCTAGGTCGGGACGAGTCACGAACCTGTCTGCACCACACTCGGTCATGGCTCGTGCTCAGTCGCTAGGCGCGCCGAACTCGATGGTCTAGCCTCGGCTCGTGACAATCGGTGCGCACCGGAAGGTGGTGAGCGTGCTGTTCTGCGACGTTGTCGGCTCGACCGCACTCGGGGAGTCGGTCGATCCGGAGTCGTTGCAGGCGCTCCTAGCGGACTATTTCGAGCGGATGAAGGGGATCGTCGAGGCGCACGGGGGCTCGGTGGAGAAGTTCATCGGCGATGCGGTGATGGCGGTGTTCGGGGTGCCGGTCGCGCACGAGGACGACGCACTCAGAGCCTGCCGAGCTGCGGCAGAGATGAGGGATGCGTTGCCCGCGCTTGGCGTCGAGGGCCGGATCGGGGTGAATACCGGGGAGGTGTTGGCCGGCACCGAGGAGCGGTTGGCGACTGGGGATGCGGTGAATGTTGCGGCACGGTTGGAGCAGGCGGCCGAGCCGGGGGAGGTGCTGATCGGGGCCGAGACGCTCGCACTGGTCGGGGACGCGGTCGAGGTCGGCAGGGAACGACTGCTGGAGCTGAAGGGCAAGAGCGAGCCGGTCGCCGCACATTCGGTGGTCGCTGTTCGCGAGCCCGCGGAGCGCTCACACGCATCGCGCTTCGTGGGCCGTGAACGCGAGCTGCAACAGCTTGCGGACGCCTGGGATCGGGTCCTGGAGGGTTCGCGCTGCGAGCTCCTCACGATCGTGGGCGACCCGGGCGTGGGGAAGTCGCGGCTCGTCGCAGAGGCGTTCGAGAAGATCGATGCGCGGGTTGTGCGCGGTCGCTGCCTCCCCTATGGGGAGGGGATCACCTACTTCGCCGTGGTGGAGGTGGTGAAGCAGCTCGATGCCCTCCCGAGCGACGAGCAGGCGGCTACCGCACTCCGGTCGCTCTTGGGCGAGAGCGACGCCTCGGCGGGCACGGACGAGATCGCCTGGGCATTTCGGAAGCTGCTCGAAGAGCAGGCTCCGCTCGTCATCTGTCTTGACGACATCCAATGGGGCGAGGAGACGTTCCTCGCCCTGATCGAGTCGACGGCGCTCCTCTCTTCGGGTGCGCCGCTCCTCCTCGTTTGCATGGCGCGGCCGGAGCTGCTCGACCGCCGGCCCGGCTGGCCGGCGGTGCTGCGCTTGGAGCCGTTGGACGAGCAGGAGGCCGGTTCGCTCGTAGGAGGCGACCTTCCGGACGAGGTGCGTGAGCGGATCGTCCGGACGTCGGGCGGCAACCCGCTTTTCCTGACCGAGATGGCCGCGCTGAGCAAAGCCGAGGGTGGCGAGGTGGAGGTGCCCGCGACGCTGCGAGCGCTGCTTGTGGCGCGGCTCGATCAGCTCGACGAGCCGGAGCGGAGGGTGCTGGAGCGCGGAGCGGTCGAGGGTGAGTTGTTCCACCGCGGCACCGTGCAGGCACTCGCCCCTGAGGAGAGGGAGGTGACGCCGCGTCTCGCGGCGCTGGTACGGCGCGACCTCGTCCGACCGGACCGGGCTGTACTCCCGCGCGAGGACGCGTACCGCTTCCGGCATCTCCTGATCCGGGACGCCGCCTACGATGCCCTCCCCAAGGCCGCCCGGGCCGACTTCCACCGCCGCTTCGCCGCCTGGCTCGAGGAGCACGGCCAGAGTCTCGTCGAGCTCGACGAGATCGTCGGTTACCACCTCGAGCAGGCGGCGCAATATCTGGAAGGGCTCGGTCGTCCCGATCCGGAACTAGCCCTCGCCGCCGGCGATCGGCTGGCCGCTGCCGGTTATCGAGCCGCCTGGCGAGCCGACTCGGGCGCCGCAGCTTCCCTGATCGAGCGCGCGCTCGTACTGACACGGCCGTATCGATTCGACGTCTACCTGGAGGCCGACCTCACGGAATTTCTCGTGGACCTGCCGCACGCGATCGAGGTCGCCGACGCAGCGCTCACCCGGGCCGAAGCCGGAAAGGACCAGGTGACGACAGCCGTTGCTCGCGTCGCGTCCGCCCAGTCGAGGCTCTGGGCCGGGCAGATTCCCGTCGACGAGGCAGAACGGGTCGCTTACGACGCCATGCGGGTGCTCGAACGGGTCGGCGATGACCGGGGCCTAGTCCGTGCCTGGGAGACCATCGGGGTGGTCGCAAACCACCGCTCACAGCTCGAGGACTGGGCTCGGGCGGGCGAACAGGCTCTGCTCCACGCCCGGAAGGCGGGAAGGCCGGAACTCCATTCGTTCGGGATCTCGGTGGCACTTGCCTTAGGGCCTCGCCCGGTAGGTGAAGCGCTCACGGCGCTTGACCAGCTGCTGCCCGAGCTGCGGTTTCCGGCGGACGTCATGGTGCGAGCGCTGCTGCTCGCCATGCTCGACAGGACCGAGGAAGCCTGGTCGGTTGCGCTTGCAGCAGAGGAACGAGCACGAGACTTCGGCCACATACACGACGACTGGCTGGGCCACATCGCGCTGGTCGTGGGTGACCTGCCCGCGGCAGCGGCATACTTGAAGGCGGCGTGCGACTCGATGGAAGAGAGCGGCACTACCGGCCCGCTCTCCACGGCCGCGTCTCGACTCGCCAAGGTCCTCTGCCGTCTGGGCCGCACAGACGAGGCGCACGCTCTAGCGGACAAGGGGCGTGCGCTGACCGACGCCGATGACGTCACCTCCCAGGTGTACTGGCGCGAGGCGCAGGCGCTGATCCATTCCGCTCGAGGGCAACATGTCGACGCAGAGCGTCTCGCACAAGAAGCCGTCACGTGGGCCGAGAGGAGCGACTCGCCGATCACGCGGGGCGAAACCCTCGAGACCCTGGGCGACGTGTTCGAAGCCGCCGGCCGACGCAAGGAAGCAGCCGCAGCGTGGCAGGAAGCGCTCGAGCGCTATGAGAGCAAGGGAGTCATTCCGCTCGTCCGCCGCATGCGCGAACGGCTTACGGCGATCGAACCAGCGCACTGGTAAGCACAACCCACTCGGGTATCGATCACCTCGGTCGTGTCCCAGTTGCGGAGAGACAGTGACACCATCGGGCTAGGAATCACTGGCCTGGGC
>DASTZY010000036.1:0-17204 GCA_035764085.1 Gaiellaceae bacterium | reverse complement strand
GTTCGCCGCGGCGATCTCGGGCCGCTTGGCGCCGAACTTCTCCTCGAGGAACTCGATCGACGGCTTGATCGAGCGCCCGTACAGCCACGACATCAGCCCGAGCGCGAACATGTTCTTCGAGCGCTCGGCCTCGCGCGGCGTGACGCCCTCGATCTCCTTCAGCGCGCCGACGGTCAGCGACGTCAGCGGCACCGCGTGCACCTGGTACTCGTCGAGCGACCCGTCCTCGAGCGGGCTCTGCGCGTAGCCCGCCTTCGCAAGGTTCCGCTCGCTGAAGGCGTCGGCGTCGACGATCAGCGTCCCGCCGCGCGGCAGGTCGGCGATGTTCGTCTTCAGCGCCGCCGGGTTCATCGCGACGAGCACGTTCGGCGCGTCGCCCGGCGTGAGGATGTCGTGGTCGGCGAAGTGGAGCTGGAAGCCTGAGACGCCGGGGAGCGACCCGGCGGGCGCGCGGATCTCGGCGGGGAAGTCGGGCAGCGTCGAGATGTCGTTGCCCAGCAGCGCCGCCTCGGAGGTGAACTGCGAGCCGGTCAGCTGCATGCCGTCGCCGGAGTCGCCCGCGAAGCGCACGATGACCTGTGAGAGCTGCTCGACCGGCTTGCTGCTCATGTCCTATGCCAGGTATAGCGCAACATCCGGCTCTTGGGGACGGGCGTAGACTCGCGGCGTGGAGCCGGTCGTCTCCGTCCACGGTCTGCGCAAGCGCTACGGCCAGGTCGACGCCGTCGCGGGCATCGACCTCGAGGTGCAGCGCGGCGAGATCTTCGCCTTCCTCGGCCCGAACGGCGCCGGTAAGACGACCACAGTCGAGATCCTGGAGGGCTTCCGCACGCGCACCGCCGGCGAGGTCAGCGTGCTGGGCGTCGATCCGGCGGAGGGCGACGCCGAGTGGCGCAACCGGGTCGGCGCCGTGCTGCAGGAGTCGAACGCCGAGCCGGGCCTCACGGTCCGCGAGAGCCTCCGGCTCTACTCCGGCTACTACCTCGAGCCGCGCGACATCGACGAGACGATCGCGCTCGTCGGGCTCGACGAGAAGGCCGACACGCTCGCTCCGCAGCTCTCGGGCGGGCAGCGCCGCCGGCTCGACGTCGCGCTCGCGCTGATCGGCGACCCGGAGCTCATCTTCCTCGACGAGCCGACGACCGGATTCGACCCGTCGGCTCGCCGCGCCGCCTGGCAGGTGATCGACGGGCTGCGCGGCCTCGGCAAGACCGTGTTCCTCACCACGCACTACATGGACGAGGCCGACCAGCTCGCCGACCGCATCGCGGTCATCTCGGGCGGCAGCATCGTCGCCGAGGGGACGCCCGGGACGCTCGGCGGCCGCAACCGGATGGCGGCCACGATCCGCTTCACGCTGCCGGACGGAACCGGCGCCGACGACCTGCCGCCAGAGCTCCGGGCGCTGCTCGCGAGCGAGGACGGTCAGGTGCTGCTGACCACGGACACGCCGCTCGTGCACGTCGGCGCGCTGGCCGACTGGGCGCTCGCGCGCGGGATCGACCTGCCCGACCTCGACGTGCGGCGGCCGACGCTCGAGGAGGTCTACCTCGAGCTGACGGAGGAGCCGGCATGACGACCGCGGCGTCGCGCGGCAGATCCGCGCTCGTGCTCCACCAGGCCCGCTTCGACCTGCTCAGCTTCCTCCGCAACAGGCAGGCGCGGTTCTTCACGCTCGTGTTGCCGCTGCTCTTCCTCGTCATCTTCAACGGCGTCTTCGGCGGCAACGAGGTCGGCGCGGCAGGCCTGCCCGCGAAGCTCTACTACGTGCCGGGAATCGCGGCGATGGCGGTGATCGCGGCGTCGTTCGTGAACCTCGTGATCTCGATCACGGTGCTGCGCGAGGAGGGAATCCTGAAGCGGCGCCGCGCCACGCCGGTCCCGGCGTGGATCCTGATCAGCGGGAGGACGTTCATGGCGATCTCGGTCTCGCTGCTCTCGATGGCCGTACTGATGCTGGTCGGCCGGTTCGCGTACGGAGTGCGGCTGCCGGCGCACGCCGTTCCCGGCATCGCGATCACGGCCGTCGTCGGGTCGATCACGTTCTGCGTTCTCGCGTACGCGTTCTCGACCTTCATCGAGAACGAGGACGCGGCGCAGCCGATGGTGCAGGCGGTGATGCTGCCGCTCTACTTCATCTCCGGCGTCTTCATCCCGGCGGTCACGCTGCCCGCCTGGCTCCGGCACGTCGCGGAGATCTTTCCCGTTCAGCACCTCGCCGACGGGCTGCGCCACGGCTATCTCCCCGGCACGACCGGGATCGGGATCGTCTGGAGCGACCTCGGAGTGCTCGCGATCTGGGCCGCGATCGGGCTCGCGTTTGCGCTGCGGCGCTTCAGCTGGCTGCCGAAGGCCGCGACCGGCTAGGGCGACGGGAGTACGATCGCCGCGTGGAGCAGATCGATCCCCGAGTCGACATCGGCCACGTACACCTGAAGGTGTCCGATCTCGATCGCGCCCTGGACTTCTACGTCGACGTGCTCGGGTTCGAGCTCATGCTGCGCCACCGCGACGAGGCGGCCTTCGTCTCGGCCGGCGGCTACCACCATCACCTCGGCCTGAACACGTGGGAGTCGAAGGGCGGCTCGCCGCCACCGCCTGGGACGACAGGCCTCTTCCACACCGCGATTCGCTATCCGGACCGGCGGACGCTCGCAGACGCGGTACGGCGCGTCCTCGATGCGGGCATCCCGCTCACCGGCGCGAGCGATCACGGCGTCAGCGAGGCGATCTACCTGCGCGATCCGGACGAGAACGGCGTAGAGCTCTATCGCGATCGCCCGAAGGGAGAGTGGCCTCGCGACGAGGACGGCGGCTTCGCGATGTTCACGAAGCCGCTCGACGTGCAAGCGCTTCTCGCCGAGCTCGACTGACGTCCGGGGTGTGGGAGAGCCAGTCGCGGCTCCCCCACACACTCCGTCCGTCTACGCCGCGAGGTCGAGCGCCGGCTCCTCCTCGGCGGCGGGCGCCGCCTGACGCTTGTTCGGCGCCAGCATGGCGACGACGCTGCCCCCGAGGACGGTCAGGGCGCCGCCTAAGAGCGCCCGCGCGTACCCGTGGGCCGCCGCCTCGGCGACGGTCGTGTGGCCTCCGCGCAGGAGTGCCGTCGTGTGCGCGGTGGCGAGCGCGGAGAGGATCGCCAGGCCGAGCGCCGTCCCGACCTGCTGGCCGGTGTTCAGCAAGCCGGCGGCAAGGCCGGCCCTCTCCTCCCCGACACCGTCGTTGGCGGCAGTCGCCGCGCCGACGAAGACGCCGCCCCCACCGAGGGAGACCACGAGCAGGCCCGGCAGGATGTCCGCCACGTAGGAGCCCTCGGTCGGAGGGATCCGCGACAGCCAGTAGAGGCCGGCGGCCGCAATCACCGCCCCGACGACGATGACCGGCTTGGTGCCGATCTTCGCGAAGAGCTGCGAGGCGATACCCGACGAGATGATGAAGCCGCCGGTCAGCGGGAGGTAGGCGACCCCGGTCTGCATCGGTGAGTAGTGCAGGACGCCCTGCATGTAGAGGGTGAGGAAGAAGAACATGGGCACGAAGCCGCCGGAAGCCACCAGCTGGGTGGCGTCCGCCACCGCGACTCCTCTCACCCGCAGGATCGAGAGCGGGATGAGCGGATTGGCGACTCGCAGCTCGTTGACGACGAACGCGACGAGAACGACCACGGCTCCCGCGAGCTCGGCGATCGTGCGCCCCGTCCCCCAGCCGACGTCCGGCGCCTTCACCAGCGCATAGACCAGCAGCAGCATGCCGCCGGTGACGAGGATCGCGCCGAGGGCGTCGAAGTTCGCAAGCCGTGCCCGGATGCGGTCGCGCTTGAGCAGCGCAAAGGCACCGACGAAGGCCACCGCGGCGAGCGGGACGTTGACCCACAGGACCCACCGCCAGCCGGGCCCCTCGGTGAGGATCCCGCCGAAGAGGACGCCGGCCGCAGCGGCGAGGCCGGAGACGGCGCCCCAGACGCCGAGCGCGGTGTTCCGGTCGCGGCCCGAGCGGAACGTCGTCGTCAGGCTCGACAGCGCAGCCGGCGACAGCATCGCCGCGCCGAGGCCCTGGGCGAAGCGGGCGCCGACCAGCAACGAGCTCGAGTGAGCGAGGCCGCCGACCAGCGACGAGCCGGCGAAGACGACCAGCCCCGTCACGAGCACGAACCGGCGGCCGAGAAGATCGGCCATCCGCGCGCCGAGCAAGAGGAAGCCGCCGTACGTGAGGATGTAGCCGTCGACGACCCACTGCAGGCTCTGCTGGCTGAAGCCGAGGTCGTGCTTGATCGACGGCAGGGCGATGTTGAGGATCGATGCGTCGAGGATGTCCATGAACTGGACGAGGCTGAGCAGCAGCAGGATCGCGATGCCGCGGCGAGAGCCGAGCGGAGTCGCCTCCGTCTGCCGCTCGGCGAACTGATCTTCGGTGTGGGCGATAGCCGTCACGTGGGCCTCACTTTCTGAACGCTTTCGTCTGTCTCACCTGTAAGACCACGCCGCCGCGGCTCGTGTGACCGGATGTCGAGTTCGTTCGCTCAGCCGGTGGATCGAGTCACGCGGCGGCCGCCGCACCCGGGCTCTCGGGGGCGGCAGCCTCGTGCGGGACGCTCTCGGGCGCGGCGGTGCTCCTGGCCGTGCTCGGATGCGTCCGGGCCTCTTCCTCTCCGAGGAGGCCGACGACGTTCAGCGCCCAGGCCCCGGCGACGAAGGGAAGGAAGACGACCATGCCGGCCATCGCGGCCAGGCAGCAGACGAGCATCCCGAGAAGGAGAAATACGTTGGCGATTCCGAGTAGTACGCGCATACCTCTATGACCCGCCGCGCGACCGTTCTGTGACGGACCTCGCGTATGTCACAGGGAATAGCGCTGCCTTGTCTCGCTGTTGAGAGTCCACGGAGCGAGGGGAGGAGCCACCCGTGACGCAGGAGGAGATGCAGGAGTTCGAGTCGCTACAGCCGCGACTGTTCGCGCTCGCCTATCGGATGCTCGGCCGGGTCGGCGACGCCGAGGACGTCGTGCAGGAGACGTACCTGCGCTATGAGCGCGCGCTCGAACGAGGCACCGACGTCGAGTCGCCGCCGGCGTTTCTCTCCGCGATCGTCACGCGCCTCTCGATCAACGAGCTGAAGTCCGCCCGTGCTCGCCACGAGGTGTACGTCGGCGAGTGGCTCCCCGAGCCGATCCTCACCGACGAGGACGATCTTCGGATCGACCCGGCCGGGCATGCCGAGCAGGCCGACACGCTCTCGCTCGCCTTCCTCGTCCTGCTCGAGCAGCTGTCGCCCGTCGAGCGCGCCGTCTTCCTCCTCCACGACGTCTTCGGCTACGAGTACGGCGAGATCGCCGAAACCGTCGGCAAGAGCGAGGAAAACTGCCGGCAGCTCGCAACTCGGGCACGCCGCCACATCGAGGCCGAGAAGCCTCGCTTCGAGGCGTCGCGGCGAGAGCGCGAGCGGCTTGCCGACCGCTTCTTCGCCGCAGTCGGCGACGGGGACGTCGACGAGCTGGTCGAGATGCTGGCCGCCGACGTGGTCGTCTACGGCAACAGCGACGGGAAGAGCCCGTCCTGGCCCCGCCCGATCGTCGGCCGCGACCGGGTGGGCCGCCTGTTCGCAGGCATCAGCCGCCACCTCGTGGAGCACGAGATGCGGGTGGAGCGGCACGAGGTCAACGGCCAGCCCGGCGCCATGATCGTCGACAAGGACGGCCGAATCGTCAACGTCATGGCGCTCGACATCGCCGACGGCGAGATCCAGACGGTGCGGTCGGTGATCAACCGGAACAAGCTGCGGCACCTCGGCCCGCTCGCCGACGTCAGCGACATTCGTCGAGGGCGTCGCGACGCCGAGGATCAGGCGTCGCGGCGCTCCGGCGAGCCGTGGGGCCGGCCGCGGTCGTAGCGGCGCTCGAGCCGCGACTCGTCGCGAGCGGCGCGCCGTTCGACGGTCGGCTCGTAGCCGAGCGCTCGTCCGAGCGGCGCGCCGACCGCGAGCGCGGCTCGCTGCATCGCGGCGGGCGGGAACGGAAGCCGCACCGTGTCGAAGTGCTCACGCGCGATCACGGCGAGCCGGAACGGGCCGGGGAGGCCGCGCCTGCCGGTCTTGCCCTCGGCGGCGAGCGTGAACATCGTCTCGATCAGCGACTCGAACTTGAGCGCCGGTCGCACCTCCAGCAGGAAGCGTGCTTCCTCGTCGCCCGGATTGCGGAAGCGATGCGGCGTCCCGGCCGGCACGACGACCTCGTCCCCGGCCGACGCCTGAACCGTCTCGCCGCCGACGCGGAACTCGACCGTCCCCTCGAGGATGTCGAAGCGCTCGGTCTGCGACGGATGGACGTGAGTCGCCGCGACGAATCCGTCGGGCTCGACGATCGTCTCGACCCGGACGAGCTCGCCGCCGGTCTCGGCCGCCGTCTCGTGGAAGATGAGCACCTCGCCGGTGACGGGGTTCTCGAGCCGTTCTCCCGGGCGGATCATTGGGGTCTCCCTTCGATCGGTTACGACTCGAGAAAGCCTGCGTGTGGAGAAGCCCGGTGTCGTCGCCCCGCGGCCGGATCTTCCGTCCCGCCGGAGTGGGATCTCGCCGTAGCCCTCCGGAGGTAGAGGGGACGGGTTTCAGCTGGTCGGCTTGGGGCCCGGCCGGGTCACGCCGCTTTCGTAGGCGAAGATCACGGCCTGGATGCGATCGCGGAGGTGGAGCTTCATCAGGATCCGCTTGACGTGCGTCTTCGCCGTCGACTCCTCGATCACGAGCTCCGAGGCGATCTCGCCGTTCGAGAGGCCGCGCGCCATCAGCTCGAGGACCTCGCGCTCGCGGGGCGTCAGGTTCTCGAGCAGCCGGCTCGGGCCGATCTGTGGAGTCGGCTGCCGCGCCATCCGGTCGATGACCGTGCGCGTGACCGAGGGGGAGAGCAGCGAGTCTCCCGCGGCGACCGTATGGATGGCGGCGAGCAGCTCCTCGGGCCCCGTCCGCTTGAGCAGGAACCCGGAGGCGCCGGCGTTGAGCGCGCCGAAGATGTAGTCGTCCTGCTCGAAGGTGGTGAGGATGACGACCTTCACGTCCGTAGAGGTGCCGAGGAGCTCGCGGGTGGCGGAGATGCCGTCCAGGTCGGGCATGCGGACGTCCATCAGGACGAGGTCGGGGCGTAGCGCCCGCGCCTGAGTGACGGCGGTGCGGCCGTCGCCGGCTTCGCCGACGACCTCGACCCTCTCGTCACTCGAGAGCACCGCCTTCAACCCGGCCCGCATCAGGTCGTCGTCGTCGACGAGGAGCACCCTGACCGGCGCGTCGGTCATGTCGCCTCCTCGCCGTAGGGCAGCCGTGCCCGCACCTGGAACGCGTCGCCTTCGCGACCGGCGTCGAGCGTGCCGCCGAGCAACGAGGCCCGCTCGCGCATGCCGAGGATGCCGTGGCCGCCACCGCCTGCCGTCGTGCCCGGTGCTGCGGCGACCACGTTCGAGATGGTCAGCTCGAGCTCGCGTTCGCCGTACCGGATCGCCACCTTCGCGCGGCCGTCGCCGTGGCGTGCCGCGTTGGTGAGCGACTCCTGGAGGATGCGAAAGGCAGCCTGGTCCAGCCTGCGCGCCAGCAGCCGGGTCCGGCCCTCGACGCGAACCTCGATCTGGAGACCCGAGGCCCGGTAGCGCTCGACGAGCGTGTCGAGCGCGGCGAGACCGACGGGCGCTTCGACCGTCGGCGAGCCCACGTTCTCGCGCAGGCCGCCGACGAGCAGGTCGATCTCGCCGATCGTCTCGCGGGCAACGTCCTCGATCGTCGACAGCGCAGCCTTGACGGCGTTCGGGTCACGTTCCTGAAGCAAGCGAGCGGCTCCCGCCTGGACGAGGATGACGTTGATCGCGTGCGCCGCCGAGTCGTGCAGGTCGCGTGCGATCCGTGTCCGCTCCTCCGCGGCCGCGAGACGGCCCTCGCGCGCCGCCTCCTGCTCCGCCCGCCGGAGCCGCTCCTCGACCTCGAGCCGGCGTCGGCGGCGCTGCCGGACCTGGTCACCGACCATCCAGGCCCCACCCCAGACGACGATCCCGAACAGGATGGGGCTGGTTGGAAAGCCGGAGTGTGCGCTCGAGGTCACGCCGACGTGGAAGGCGAACACGCCGACGATCACCGCGGCGGTGCGTGCGGCGTGCAGGCGGGTGCGGTCGTCGGCGGCGACGAAGAAGAGCGCCACCGTCGGCCCGAACGGCGGGCCGAGCGCGTAGCCCAGCCCGCTGAGGGTCGCGGTGGCTGCAGCGGTGACGACGAAGACTCCGAGCGGCCACGCTCGGCGCACGAGCAGCGGGAAGCAAGCGATCGCAGCGAGACCCACACCCGGCGCGTCGAGGCTCCGGGTCGCACCGTGCTCGCCGGCGAGCGCTGCCAGGGTCGCCGCGAAGGCCGCACCGGCGACGACCGCGTCGCTCAGCGTCGGCGCCTGGGAGAGACGAAGGCGTCCGACCTTGACTGTGCCTGCACTCACCGAAACCCCTCTCGTCTACGAGGGTAACCGGCTTCGCTCCGCGTCGAGTCGCCCCGAGGAAGGATCCTCGTCCCCCTGCGGAGGTACGCCGAAGTTCCTCCTCGGGAGCGTTTCGGAGCCGGGGGAACGGCTGCGACGGTGGTCGCATGGGTTCGCACACAGACGAAGGAGATGAGATCGATGCACGCACTCGTACCCCTGATCGCAGACGCCGGTTGGCACCACCACCACCACGGCGGCTGGTGGATCGTCTTCCCGATCCTCTGGCTCCTGCTCGCCGCGCTGGTGGTCGCGCTGTTCTGGCGGCGCGGCCGAGGCCGCGACGGCGGGGACTCACCGCGGCGGATCCTCGGCGAGCGCTTCGCCCGCGGAGAGATCAACGCCGAGGAATATCGCGATCGCCTCTCCCAGCTCCAGTAGTCGGGGCCGCGTGCTGCGGCGGACCTCGATCAGGCAGCCCGCACTCCCGGCTCCCGGATCCAGTCGCCGACCCACTCGCCCGTGATCTGCCGCGTCGCGGCGTTGATGCGATTCCAGGCGTTGATCCCGGCGATCGCGAGCACGAGAGCGCCCAGCTGCCGCTCGTCGTAGTGCAGAGCCGCCTCTTCCCAGACCCCATCGGGCACCGGGTCGGGCCTGTCGGCGATGCGGGTGGCGGCTTCGGTGAGCGCGAGCGCGGCCCGCTCGGCGTCGGTGAAGTACGGAGCCTCGCGCCAGGCGGCGACCAAGTTGACGCGGTGATCGGGCTCCCCCGCATTCTTGAGCTCCCGCGAGTGCATGTCGACGCAGATGCTGCAGCCGTTGATCTGGCTCGCCCGCAGCTCGACGAGTGTCAGCGTCGTCTCGGGAAGCTGCGCCTGCCTGACGGCGGAGCCGAGCCCTTGGGAGCGCCGCGAGGGCGCCGGGGACGGTGAGGGCGGGACTGTCGATCCGTGCATTCATGATTCGTCCTCCTGGGTCGTTGGTCACAACTCGTGTGGTTCGCGGGTCTAGTTCGATGACACGCGGAACGGGAGGAACGTGACATGGAAGAGCAGGAGTGGCTCGCCCGGCAATTCGAAGCGCAACGGCCCCATCTGCGCGCTGTCGCCTACCGCATGTTGGGCTCTCTCAACGAGGCCGACGATGCCGTGCAGGACGCCTGGCTCCGGCTCAGCCGCGCCGACACCAGCGACGTCGAGAATCTTCGCGCCTGGCTGACGACCGTCGTCGCGCGCGTGGCGCTGAACATGCTCCGCTCGCGGAAGACGCGGCGGGAGCAGCCGCTCGACGTGTACGTGCCGGACCCGATCATCGACCCGGCGGACGGCACGGACCCCGAGCACGAGGCGCTCCTCGCCGACTCCGTGGGCCTGGCGCTCCTCGTCGTGCTCGAGACGCTGACCCCGGCCGAGCGGCTCGCCTTCGTCCTCCACGACATGTTCGCCGTTCCCTTCGAGGACATCGCGCCGATCGTCGACCGCTCGCCCGACGCGACGCGCCAGCTCGCCAGCCGCGCCCGCCGCCGCGTGCACGGCGCCGATCCCGTGCCCGACCCCGACCTGAGCGCTCAATGGGAGGTCGTCGAAGCCTTCATCGCGGCGGCCCGCGAGGGCGACTTCGAGGGCCTCGTCGCGGTGCTCGACCCGGAGGTCGTCCTCAGAGCCGACGGTGGCGCCGTCTCCGGCCTCTCGAACTACGTCCGGGGCGCCGAAGCCGTCGCGGGCCAGGCCATGGTCTGGTCGCGGGCGGATCTCACGTACAAGCGCGCGCTCGTCAACGGTGCCGCCGGTGTCGTGACCTACCTCCACGGACGGCCGTTCTCGATTGCCGCCGTCACGATCAAGAACGGCAGGATCATGGAGATGGACTTCCTCGCCGACCCCGAGCGCGTCGCGCAGCTCGACCTCACGGTGCTCGCCGACTGACCCGGTCTATCCCTGCGTGTGCTTCAGGTCGTCCTCGCGCTGCTGCGCCTGCGCGAGCGTGAGCCTGCCGGAGCAGACCTCGTCGTTGAGCTCGTTCTCGATCCGGTCGACGTCGGTGGCGCGCGGGTACGGCTCCGGCCACAGGTTGCGCGGGTCGTTCGGGTCGCCGCCGAGCTCGAGGCTGATCAGGTGATCCTCCTGGTAGTTGGACAGCGAGCCCGTCTCGCCGTACTGGCGCATCTGCTTCCGCTTGAGGTCGTTCGTGTAGTCGGTCGGCGGCCGGATCGTCGCCGTCCAGCCCGAGCGGCAGATCGTCGAGCGGATGTTCGCCTGCGTCACGTCCGGGTTGAGGACGCCGGGCGTGCGTACCGGGTCGGCGAGGACGGCGTGCGCGCGGCTGCGGTGTGCGTTCGCGAACGCCAGCAGGACGGCGACGACGAGCAGCAGCCCGATGAGGAGGTTGACCGGCGTGAGCTGCCGCGCCACCCCGGCGACGGTAGGTCGGGGCGCTCTGGGCCGCAAGAGGCTCGTCCGGCCCTGTCCACGCGAGGCAGTAGGCTCGGGGGACATGGTCGAAATCGCCGTCCGGCCGCGCGGCCCGTACTCGCTGGAGCTCTCCGCGCGGCTCGCCGGCGACGCAACGAGACGTGTCCGGGAAGGCCTCGTCACGGCCCGCTGTTGCGGGGACGTCGCCCGCGCGTGGCAGTCGCCGGACGGCACCGTGACGATCCGATCCTGCTCCGTTGCGGCAGCGGAGAAGCTCAGCTGGGCGCTCGCGCTCGACGACGACCACTCCGAGTTCCTCCGCCGCGTGGCGGACGATCCGCTGCTCGGCCGGGCGGCGAAGCACCTGCGTGGCCTGCGCCCGGCGCGCACTGCGACGGTCGCGCAGGCGCTGCTCCGCGCCGTCTGCGGCCAGCTCGTCGACTGGAAGACGGGACGAACTCTCGAACGTCGCGTGATCCGTGCCGTCTCGCCGCCCGACGGCGACGGCCTCAGCGAGCCACCGTCCACCGCCGCGCTGGCGGCCGTCGCTCCGTTCGACCTCCGCCGGCTCGGCCTGCACGAGCGCCGCGGCGCGGCGGTGGTCCGCCTCTGCCGCAGCCTCGAGCTCGAGCGGCTCCACACGCTGCCGACCGAGGCGGTCGTCCGCCGGATCGAACGCGAGCGCGGCCTCGGCCCGTGGTCGGCCGGCGTCGTCTGCCTCGAGGGTCTCGGCCGCACGGAGCACGGCCTCGTCGGAGACCTCGGGCTGGTCAAGCTCCTGCGCGCACTGCGCGGTCGGCCGGTGGAGGCGTGGGAGACGGCGGAGCTCCTCGAGCCCTACGGCGAGTGGGCCGGCCTCGCGAGCGTCTACCTTCTCGCCGGCCTCGGACGTGGCCTGATCCCGCTGCCTGCAGCCCGCGCCGCCTAGGCTTCCCCGATGAGCACGCGCAAGGTCGCGATCCTCGGCGGCGGGCGGATCGGGGAGGCCCTCCTCTCCGGCCTGCTCAGCTCTGGCTGGCGAGAGGCGTCCGAGGTGGTCGTCACCGACCGCGGCGAGGAGCGCGTCGCCGAGCTGGGCGAACGCTACGGCGTCGAGGCGACCCCGGACAACGTCGCCGCTGTCGACGGCGCGGGCATCGTCGTCGTCGCGGTCAAGCCCCAGGACATCGACGGCCTGCTCGCCACGATCGGCGACCACCTGGCGGCGCAGCAGACGATCGTGTCGGTCGCGGCGGCCATCCCGACGGCGTACATCGAGCAGCGGATCGCCGACGGCGTCCCCGTCGTCCGCGCGATGCCGAACGCGCCGGCGACGGTGCACGAGGGCATGGCCGGCATCTGCGCCGGCGCGCACGCGGGCGACGAGCAGCTCGCGCTCGCCGAAGAGCTGCTCGCGCACCTCGGTCGCGTGGTGCGCGTGCCCGAGTCGTGGATGGACGCGATCACCGCGGTCTCCGGCTCCGGCCCCGCCTACTTCGCGCTCCTCGCCGAGGCGATGATCGAGGCGGGAATCCTGCTCGGCCTCTCGCGCGAGGTCTCGACGACGCTCGTCGTGCAGACGATGTTCGGGACGGCCAAGCAGCTGCGCGACCAGCGGATGCATCCGGTCGAGCTGCGCGAGTCCGTCACGTCCCCCGGCGGCACCACGATCGCCGCGATCCGCGAGCTGGAGCAGGCAGGCGTGCGCGCGGCCTTCCTCAACGCGATCCAGGCGGCGATGGACCGCGCGCGCGAGCTCGCCGAGGGCGGATGACCGACGTCGAGATCACCGTCGTCGCCGACGAGGAGGAGGCGGCGCGCCTGGTCGCCGAGCGGCTCGCGGAGCAGGCCGGGGCCGGCGGCAGCATCGTCCTCACGGGCGGCTCGACGCCGAAACGCGCGTACGAGCTCGCCGCGGGGCTCGAGCCCGACTGGAGCAGCGTCGAGCTCTGGTGGGGAGACGAGCGCTGCGTGCCGCCGGAGGACGAGCGCTCGAACTTCGGCATGGCGAAGGCGGCGCTGCTCGACCAGCTCGAGCAAGACCCGGCGGCGGCGCACCGCATGCGCGGCGAGCTCGGCCGCGACGCGGGGGCGGACGAGTACGACCAGGAGTCCGCATACCTCCGCGTGGGCACGTTCGATCTCGTCCTGCTCGGCCTCGGCCCCGACGGACATGTCGCGTCGCTGTTTCCGAACTTCCCGACGCTCGACGTCACCGACCGCGACGTGGTCGGCACCGAGGCAGGCCACGAGCCGTTCGTCGACCGGATCTCGATGACGCTGCCGCGGCTCTGCGCGACACGCGAGCTCCTCTTCCTCGTCGCCGGGGAGGACAAGGCCGAGGCGGTCGCGCGGGCGCTCGCCGGTGAGCCCTCGCACGACACGCCGGGGAGCCTCGCGCGAGCGGCCGAGGGCGCGACGCGCGCGATCGTCGACCGCGCCGCGGCCGCGAAACTCTAACTGCCCCATCGCCGCACGACGCGCCAGGTTCGGCCGTAATCGCGCGTCGTCACCAGGCGTGCCCGAGGGCCTGCGAGGAGGAGGACGTACCCGACGCCGTTAGGGAAGGCAGTAGCGCCGGCGCCGAAGTCGACATCGGGCCGCTGGACCTTGCGCCGGGCCTCGAAGTGCAGCCCTCCGTCACGCGTCACGAAGAGCGTGCCCTGGCTCTCCGTGACTAGCCCGAACCCGTTCCTGGCGAAGGCGAGGCCGTTCGGGTAGCCGAACAGCCCGATGCCGCCGTGCACTCGCTTGTTCGGCGGCCCGAGGTTCGCGGCGGCCGCCTGCCAGGTCTTGCCGCCGTCGCGCGTCCGGAAGATCGCCTTGTCCATCGTCCCGCCCGCCGGCACGCCCACGCAGAGGATCCACCACAGCTTCGGCGTCGCTAGGGTCGCGAACGCGTTGTACGTCACGGCGGTATTGCACGGATCCACCAGGCGCCGGAACGTCCGTCCGCCGTCGTGCGTCACGCGCAGGGCGAGCTTCTGACCGCTTTTCGTGACGTACGCGTCGAACCGCAGGGCGATCCTGGGTGTCGCCCAGAAGAACGGCTGATACGTGACGCGCCGCCAGGTGCGTCCGGCGTCGAGCGTGCGCCAGGCGTTGCCGAACAGCGTCGTCGCGGTAGCGCCCCGCGGCCCGAACCGCTCGACTCCGGTGATCGACTTGCGAGTGCGCAGGACGATGTGAAAGGTGCGCCCCCCGTCGGTCGTGCGCTTCACCGCACCGCTGGCGCACCGGCCGCCCTTCGGCACGCAGTAGCGGACTCCCACCACGCCGATGCGCGGGCTCAGGAAGACCGCCGCGATGGGCCTCTCGACGAGCCGTGGCGCTGCCGGCGCAGCGGCTCCGGTCTGCACGACCACCGCGGCGACCGCCGCGACGATCAGTCCGCGCAACACCGGCTTCACGACTCGAGTCTACGTAGCGCCCCCAGGGCTACCAGCGCGAGCGCGGTGTCCGGAACCGGCACGTCCTCGAGGAACTCTTCCCGCTCCTCGAACGACCGTCGGACGGCTGCGACCGCGGCCCGGTACCCCTGCGCGTCGTGCGCCGCGAGCGCCCGGAGAGCCTCCGCGACGTCGCCCGGGAAGCCGTCGCCGAGCGTCGCCGCGATCGCGCCTGCCTCCTCGTCCCGGCCGAGCACGAGCAGCGCGAGCACGCCTGCGTACCGTCCGATCGGCGAAACGGCCCGCACCGCGCCCGCAGCCAGCGCCCACCGAGCCGCCTCTCCGGCGTCCTCGCCGGCGATGAGCAGCGCCTTCAGCGCGGCGATCGGCCGGCCCCAGGCGTCCCTCGCACCGCCCGTGTCCCAGCTCTCGCGATAGCGCCCCGCCGCGCGCACCAGCCACTCCCGCGCGCCCTCGGTCTCGCCCGCCATGAGCAGCGAGAGCCCCGCGGCCCACGCGGCGTTCCCCAGCTGCACGAGCTGCCGTTCGTCGAGCTCGCGCGTCTCCCCTTGCGCATACCGCGCCGCCGCCCGTTCGTAGCGCTCGCGCCAGTCCACGCCGGGAGACTAGGCTCGCACCGACATGGCCGATGACTGGCGGATCACGATCGAGGTCGAGGAGGAGGAGCACGCGACCGGCCTGCTCGACCGGCTGGGAGGCGACCTCGACGCCGAGGCGCGCGAGCTCGCGCACGACCTGAAGGAGCGGCGGCTCGCGGTCTCGCGCGACGGCGACACCGTCTTCGTCTACGCCGCAAGCCGTGCCCAGGCCGAGCTGGCGCACGACGTCGTCGAGGCCGTGCTCCGCAAGCAGGGCTTCGCGGCCCGCGCAAGTCGGATCGAGCACTGGCTCGACGACGAGGACCGCTGGGACGACGAGCCGCCGGGCGAGACGTGGGAGGAGGAGGAGCTCGACCGCGGCTTCGCGCCGTGGGAGGTGCGCGTCGAATGCCCGTCCCACGAGAAGGCGCGCGAGCTCGCCGAGCAGCTCGAGGCCGAGGGCTACAAGCCGGAGCGCCGCTTCCAGTACCTGATCGTCGGTGCCGCGACGCGGGAGGACGCGGACGCGCTGGCGGCCCGCCTCCACGGCGAGGTGGAGCCCGGCGGCGAGCTCGTCTGGGAGACGAGCCCCGCCAACCCCTTCGCCATCTTCGGCGGTTTGGGTCTGTAACGAACGTTGACGAAGGCCCCGCAAGGGGTATTCTTCCCCTTGCGCCGCCGGCCCAGGGGAATCAGCCGAGCGCAGCGCATCTCTTCGTTGGATGGCAGCACCGAAGCGTGCTGCGCATATGCAAGAAGCTATTCAGCAGCCCACCAGCTCGACACTGGAGGCGGCAGACCCCGTAGTCGCCGCCGCTCTCCGCGCGGAAGCGTGGGCGGGCGAGCCGTTCGTGCGCGAGGGCGAGGACCCGGCCGAAGCGCTCGCCGAGGGCACGGCGCGCCGCCGCGCGCTCGACGAGGCGACCGCGGAGATGGACGCGGGACAGGCTGCGCCGTCGACGCAGTGGAAGGTCCGGTACGGCCTCCTGCTCGGCCTCGAGCGCGTCCTCGCCGAGCCGGAGCCGCGCACCGCCTCCGGCACCGCGCTCCGCCGCCACCAGGTCGACGCGCTCGCCGGGATGCTCACGGAGCTGATCGCCGCGAGCCAGCGCTACGACGAGGCGAACGGCAACGGGCACGGGAACGGGAACGGCGCCGCCGCGACGGCCGAGGAGATCGCGGAACAGCAGGTCGAGGACGAGGACGAGGACTCCACGCTCGTCGTCGAGATCGAGGACGCCGAGCTCCCGGAGGAGCCGGAGCAGGACGACCCCGGTGCCGTGCGCCGCTACCGCTTCCGCCACCCGACCGCGTCGGGCAAGACGATCGCGGCGGCCGGCTTCGTCGAGGCGGCCCGCACGCTGGGCGTCCTGATCCTCACGCACCGCCGCCTGCTCGTCTCGCAGTTCACCCGCGACCTGACGACCGAGGGCTACGGCACGCGCCTGACCGACGTGATCACGAAGGACAGCCGCAGCGCCAGGCAGGCTCCGCTCACCATCCAGACGTACGCCTGGTTCGCGCGCCACGTCGACTCGATCGACCGCGACGCGTACCAGCTCGTGATCTGCGACGAGGCGCACACGGCGCTCGGGGAGAAGACCTCGGCCGCGATCCGCTCCTTCCCCGAGCCCATCTACATCGGAATGACAGCGACCGAGCAGCTGATCGCGAAGCAGGTCTCCGACGTCTTCCCCGCCTCGGTCGACGACCTGCCGCTGCAGGACGCCGCACGCCGCGGGCTGATCGCGCCGCTGCGCGACCTCCGCGTGCCGCCGGTCACGGCGATCAACGCCGTGCCGATCGTCGGCGGCGACTTCGACCAGGAGATCCTCGCCAAGACTCTCGACCACCAGGCCCTCAACCAGGCCGCCGCCGGCATGTATCGCGACCGCTTCGACAACACGCCGGGCATCGTCTACGCGGCCGGCGTCGACCACGCCTACAACCTCGCCAAGGAGTTCCGCGCGGCCGGGCTGAAGGCCGAGGCGGTCTCGGGACGGACGCCGCCCGTGCGCCTCGCCGAGACGCTCGCCGCCTACGAGCGCGGCGAGATCAACGTCCTCATCAACGCGCAACTCCTCGCCGAGGGCTGGAACTCGCCGCGCGCGACCGTCTGCATGCACCTCGCGCCGACGGCGTCGAAGCGCGTCTACCAGCAGCGGATCGGCCGCATCATGCGCCTGCATCCGCGCAAGGAGGCCGGCATCGTCGTCGACTTCGTCCCGAAGGGCGCGACGCACAACGAGCGCGTCGTCTCGCTCCACTCGCTGCTCGACGCCGACTTCTACCGCGAGGGCGCCCGCGTCACCCCCGCGCCGCGCCGCCGCTCGCAACGCCGCGCCCGCCGCCGCCTCACGCCGGCGCCGTGGCTCGTCCCGGTCACGCCG
>DASTZY010000035.1:0-4227 GCA_035764085.1 Gaiellaceae bacterium | reverse complement strand
CGCGTAGACCTCCTGCACGTCGTCGTTCTCCTCGAGCTGGTCGATCAGGCGCAGGATCTTCTTCGCCTCGCTCTCGTCCTCGACGGCGACGGTCGTCTTCGGCAGCATCGTCAGCTCGGCCGACTCGATCTCGAAGCCCGCCGCCTCGACCGTCTCACGGACGGTGGCGAGCTCCTCGGCCGCCGACAGCACCTGGAAGCTCGAGCCGTCGAGCGAGACGTCGTCGGCGCCACCCTCCGCCGCCGCGAGGGTGAGCTCGTCCTCGTCCGCGCCGTCGGCCGGCACGAGCACGAGGCCCCGCCGCTCGAACAGCCACGCGACTGCGCCCGAGGTGCCGAGGTTGCCGTCGTTCTTGGCGAAGATGTGCCGCACCTCGCCTGCCGTCCGGTTGCGGTTGTCGGTGAGCGTCTCGACGATCACGGCGACGCCCGCCGGGCCGTAGCCCTCGTAGACGACCGTCTCGTAGGCGGCGGAGTCGGCGTCGGTGCCGGAGCCCTTCGCGATGGCGCGGTCGATGTTGTCCTTCGGCATCGAGGCGGCCCTCGCCTTCTCGATCGCGTTCTGCAGCGCCAGGTTGCCGGTCGGGTCGGGCCCGCCGTCCTTCGCCGCGACGATGATCGCGCGCGTCAGCTTGGAGAAGAGCTTGCCGCGCTTCGCGTCGGCGGCGCCCTTCTTGTGCTTGATCGACGACCACTTGCTATGCCCGGACACGTTCCACCTCTCTGACGATGTTCAGGAAGCGTTCGTGGACGCGGGTGTCGTCGGTCAGCTCCGGGTGGAAGGCGGCGACGAGGAGCCGTCCCTCGCGCGCCAGCACCGCATGGCCGTCGACCTCCGCCAGCACCTCGACGTCCGGCCCCGCCTCCTCCAGCCACGGCGCCCGGATGAAGACGGCCCGCAGCGACTCCTCGCCGTCGCCGACGTCGAGGTCGGCCTCGAAGCTCCTCACCTGGCGGCCGAACGCGTTGCGCCTGGTCCGGTAGTCGCCGAGGCCGAGGTGGTCACGGTCGAGGACGATCATCCCGGCGCAGGTGCCGAAGACCGGGCCGCCGAACTCGCGCACGGCCTCGTCGAGGCCGTAGAGCCGCATCAGCCGGCCGATCGCGGTCGACTCGCCGCCGGGGATGATCAGGCCGTCGAGCCCCTCGAGCTGCTCTGGAAGCCGTACCTCCACGGGGTCGGCGCCGAGCCGTCGCAGCACGGCTGCATGCTCCCGGAAGTTCCCCTGCACGGCGAGGACGCCGATCCTGAGCGGCTTCTCCATCGCCTCGATGGTAACGAGGCTCAGTCGGGCGCCGGCACCGGGGCGGGCCTCATCCGGCGGCCGAGCAGGCCCAGGAACACGAGCCAGAACCCGAGCAGCCCGAAGGCGAGCGCGGGCGCCCACGGGCTGACGTGCGCAGGAGCCGTTCCCGACGCCACGTCGCGGGCGATGTCGGTGGGCGAGCCGACGAGGTAGTGGATCGTCGCGGCGAAGAAGCCGATCGTGGCCAGCACGGCCCAGCTCGACCGCCTCGTCGTGTACGCGATGCCGACGAAGATGAACGCGGCGATCGAGACTCCCGCCCACTCCCCGTCGCCGGTGTGCGCCCAGTAGACGATCGCGCCGCCGATCAGCAGCCCGCCGACGAGGTGGAACCAGAACGACCCCGGCACCGGCCGGATCGTCCCCCACAGGAGATAGGCGAGCCCGACCAGCAGCGTCACGACCGCGGTGAAGGTCCCGCCGCCCGTGATCAGGTCGATCACGAAGAACCAGCCGACGAGGGCCGAGACGAGCGCGATCAACGGGAAGCCGAACCGCCGTCGATCGTCCCAGGCCGCCCCGAGGATCAGCAGCTCGAGGGCGAGCCGCGACCACGACCAGTCCCTGAACGACTGGTTCGAGCCGAGCCAGCCGAACCAGCGGAAGAGGTACGCGAGGAACACGGCCCAGGCGATCACCGCGGCGAACGCGAAGATGCCGGCGGCGATCGGGCGATCTCGCTCGCGGAACGCGTGCGCGAGCACGTAGAGGGCGACGAGGACGAGCAGCGCCCAGCCTGCGATCCCGCCGCTCCCGTAGTGGCGGGAGAGGTAGCCGAGCGCGGCGAGCCCGCCGCCGAGCACCGTCAGCCCGCCGGCATAGATGAGAAAGGACGACGAGGTCCAGACCGGCTTGAGCTCGGGCACGGCGGAATCGTCGTACCTCCGCCGGACGGAGCCGGGTCGTTACCAGCCGCGGGACTCGAGCAGCTCGCTCGGATCGAGCGACTGCGTCGAGATGCCGACCATCGGCTCGCCGAGGCCGGCGGAGACGCGGGCGAGGATCTCCGGGTCGCCGAAGTGCGTCGTCGCCTCGACGATCGCCTTCGCGCGCCGCTCCGGGTCGCCCGACTTGAAGATGCCGGAGCCGACGAAGACGCCGTCGGCGCCGAGCTGCATGCAGAGCGACGCGTCGGCGGGCGTCGCGATGCCGCCGGCGGTGAACGTCACGACCGGCAGCTTTCCGTTCTCGGCGACCCACTTGACGAGCTCGTACGGAGCGCGCAGCTCCTTCGCCTCCGCGTACAGCTCCTCCTCGCGCAGCGCGCCGAGCCGGCGGATGTGGCCGAAAACCGCGCGCATGTGCGTGACCGCGTTGACGATGTCGCCGGTGCCCGCCTCCCCCTTCGTGCGGATCATCGCCGAACCCTCCGCGATCCGGCGCAGCGCCTCGCCGAGGTTCGTGCAGCCGCAGACGAACGGCACCGTGAACTGCCACTTGTCGACGTGGTGCTCGAGGTCGGCCGGAGTCAGCACCTCCGACTCGTCGATGTAGTCGATCTCGAGCGCCTGCAGGATCTGCGCCTCGGCGAAGTGGCCGATGCGGCACTTGGCCATGACCGGGATCGTCACGGCCTCCTGGATCTCCTGGATCTTCTCCGGGTCGGACATGCGCGCGACCCCGCCGTCGCGGCGAATGTCGGCCGGGACGCGCTCGAGCGCCATCACGGCGACGGCGCCCGCCGCCTCCGCGATCCTCGCCTGCTCGGCGTCGACGACGTCCATGATCACGCCGCCCTTGAGCATCTCGGCGAGGCCGCTCTTGACCCGCATCGTCCCGTACTCCGCCATCGAAGGTGAGTGTAGCCGGGCTCTGATAGAAGAGCGCTTCGATGGAACCGTGGTCGCGGGAGCCGGTGGGACGCTTCGACGAGCTCGAGATCGAGAGCGACGTCCTGCGCGACAACCCGCTGGGCGACCCGCATGTCCGCCCGCTCTGGGTCTACGTCCCGCCCACGTACGACGAGGAGCCCGAGCGGCGCTTCCCGGCGATCTACCTGATCCAGGGCATGACGGGCCAGTTGGACATGTGGCGGAACCGCTCCCCGTTCCGACCGAACGTGCCGGAGCGGGTCGACGCGCTCTTCGCGGAGGGGGATTGCCCGCCGGCGCTCGTCGTCTTCGTCGACTGCTGGACGTCGTACGGCGGCTCCCAGTTCATCGACTCGCCCGGGACCGGCCGCTACGGCGAGTACCTCTGCGACGAGGTCGTCTCCTTCGTCGACTCCCGCTACCGGACGCTCCCCGAGGCAGCACACCGCGGCCTGACAGGCAAGTCGAGCGGAGGCTACGGCGCGATGGTGCTGCCGATGCTGCGGCCGGACGTGTTCGGCGGCCTCGCCACGCACGCGGGCGACGCGCTGTTCGAGCTCTGCTACCTGCCTGAGTTCCCCGACACCGTGCGGGCGCTGCGGGACGAGTACGAGGGCTCGTACGACCGGTTCTGGCAGGACTTCCGCTCGCGCCCGCCGCTTGCGAAGAAGTCGGACATGGTGCTCGTCAACACGTACGCGATGGCCGCCTGCTACTCGGCGAACGAGGACGGCTCGATCGACCTGCCGTTCGACACCGAGACCGGGATGCTGCGCGACGACGTCTGGCAGCGCTGGCTGGCCTGGGATCCCGTCCGCATGGCGCGCCGTCACGCCGACGCGCTCCGGGGCTTGCGCGCGATCTACATCGACGCCGGCAAGCGCGACGAGTGGTTCCTCGACCTCGGCGCCGACGCCTTCCGGCGCGAGCTCGAGGCGCTCGGCATCACCGACGTCTTCTTCGAGCTCTTCGACGCGACCCACATGGCGATCGAGTACCGCTATCCGCTCGCGATCCGCTACCTCGCGGAACGACTGCAGTAACCGCTAGACGAGCTCTTGCGCGCGGAGCTGGGTGCGGAGCGCGTCGATCCGGCGGTGGAGCTCCTGC
>DASTZY010000034.1:0-3252 GCA_035764085.1 Gaiellaceae bacterium | reverse complement strand
GCGTCACGTGCGGGTTCGCCTTCAGCGTGGCGAGCGGGTCGCCCGACTCCGCGACGAGGACGTACGTGAGGAAGCTCGCCACGAAGAGGATGACGATCCCTGCTGCGACGCGGCGGATGACGAATGCGCTCATAGGCCCCCCTGCGGGAGCCGCCCGCTGGGGACGGCTCCCGCTAGCCCTGCCGGCCCGGATCGCTCCGGGAAGCGGCTACGACTTCGCCACCCCCCATTCGTGCGCGTTCCACGGGATGCCGGTGTTGCTCGTGTTCGGGAAGACGTTCCCGAACTTCGTCGACCAGCCGAACAGCTGCGGCTGCTGGAAGAGCGGCAGCGTGGCCATGTCCTTCCAGAGCAGGCCGTCGATCTGGTTGTAGAGCTGCCCGGCCTTGTTCGGGTCGACCGTGGCCAGCGCCTGGTCGAACAGATGGTCGACCTGCGGATTCGCGTAGTGGTCCCAGTTGGAACCACAGAGGGTCGCGTTCGTGTACGAGCAGTAGATGGACTGGTTGCCCGACGCGAACGGCGTCGAGACCCACGCGAACTCGATCAGGTCGAACTCGCCCTTCGGGCCGATGGTGCCGAAGAGCTTGTCGGCCGTGTAGTTCTGGATGTTGATCTTCACGCCGATGGCCTTCATCTCGGACTGGAAGAGCTGCTCGATCTGCGAGCGGACCGGCACGCCGGCCGTCGTCGAGATGCTGAGCGTGAAGTCCTTGCCCTTCTGCGGCCCGAAGTTCGGCTGGAAGTAGCCGTCGGAGCCCATCGTCATGCCGGCCTTCTGCAGCGTCTTCTTCGCGAGCGAGGGGTTGAACTTGCTGAAGGTCCCGCTCGTGTCCTTGAACTGTGGCTGGGTCGGCATGAAGATCCGGTTGTCGAGCGCCTTCAGCTTCGGATAGATCTGGCCGGCCGAGCGGCGGGCGATGTCGTCACGGTTCGTGCCCCAGGCGATCGCGTGGCGGATCGACGCCTTGGCCAGGTACGGATTCGTCTGGTTGAAGTCGATGTGCTGGAACTCGAGGCCCGGCAGCACCGAGACCTGGAAGTTCGGGATCGACTTCGTCGCGTTGAAGAAGTCGAGGCCCGGCAGGGCCGGGTTGACCATGTTGACCTCGCCGTTCTGGACCGCCGGCGGCTGCTGGCTGTCGTCGAGGATGAAGCGGTAGATCAGCTTCGAGAGGTGCGCCTTCGGGCCCCAGTACTTGGGGTTCGGCACCTCGACGAGGTCGGAGCCCTTCTTGTAGCTCTGGATCATGAAGGGGCCGCCCGAGACCTGGACGGCGGGGCTGAAGGTCGACCAGCCCTCGTTGAAGCCCACCTTCTTGGC
Source organism: Gaiellaceae bacterium (assembly GCA_035764085.1). Lineage (GTDB taxonomy): Bacteria > Actinomycetota > Thermoleophilia > Gaiellales > Gaiellaceae > Palsa-739. Next base: position 1,928 of record DASTZY010000034.1, on the reverse strand, counting down.
GATGTGGGCGGGGATGAGCGGGGAGAAGAGCGCCTTCCAGTCGCCGAACGGCTTCGAGAAGACGACCGTCACCGTCTTGTTCCCGTTGGAGCCCGTGACCGACTTGATCTGGTTGTAGCCGGAGGTCGATGCGGGCTCGAAGGGCTTGCCGCCCTTGTCCGTGTACTTGGAGCTCCCCGACTGCGCCTGCCAGTTGTAGATGAAGTCGGCCGCGTCGATGGGCACGCCGTCGGACCACTTCGCCTGCGGGTTGATCTTGTAGACGATCGTCTGCGGGCTCTTCTTCGTCAGCTTCGCGCTCGTCACGAAGTTCTTGTCGAGCGACGGCTTGAGGCTCGGCGGCGTGATGAAGACGCTCGGCCAGACCGGGTCGATGATCTCCTGCAGGACGAACTCGTTCTGCGAGGCGTTGAGGACGTTGAACCCGGCGAGGTCCTCGTCGAGCGCGTACGTGAGGCTGCCGCCGCTCTTGACGGCGACGGTCTTCGACGCGCCGGCGACGCCGGTGGTCGAGACTCCTCCGCTGCTGCTGCTACTCCCACCCCCGCAGGCAGCGAGGGCGAGGAGGACGGCGCCGGCCATGGCGAGCGCGGCAACCGTCCGGACACTTCGTCTTTCGGCCGAATGCATGGCTGCCTCCTGATTCGGTGCTGTGACGGGCGCTCGTTGCACGGCGGCCGCATGCCGCAGGAAAAGCGCACGTACCTCTCGTAATGCGATCCCTCTTCCCAGGGCTGCGGGTTCTATGCCTGCTGCGGCAGGCGAATTTGCAGGGCTTTTGTTAAGAGGCCTACCGGCCGGCGGCGTAGCCCTGCCGGCCACGCGGGTTCGCGCCCGCCTTCAGGATCCCGCCCGGCTCGCGGGCGACGGCGGTGACCCGGCCGAGCGTCCACGGCCCCGAGACCTCGACGTCGTGCCCGCGGCGGCGGAGGCCCTCGACCGTCTCCTCGCCGGCGCGCTCCTCCACCGCGACGTGCAGCGGGCGGGTTTCGCGCGGGTAGAAGCTCTCGGGGAACGCCTCGGTGTGGTGTTCGGGCGCGTCGATCGCAGCCTGGAGGTCGAGGCCGTGGTGGACGTGCGCGAGGAAGGCGTGCAGCGTCCACTGGTCCTGCTGGTCGCCGCCGGGCGTGCCGAGTGCGATGTACGGCTCGCCGTCGCGGGAGGCGAGCGTGGGGGAGAGCGTCGTGCGGGGGCGCTTGCCAGGCTCGAGCGAGTTCGGCAGTCCCTCCTCGAGCCAGAACATCTGCGCGCGCGTGCCGAGGCAGAAGCCGAGCGACGGGATCACCGGCGCGCCCCAGAGCCAGCCGCCGCTGGGCGTCGCCGAGACCATGTTGCCGTCCCTGTCCACGACGTCGAGGTGGACGGTGTCGCCGCGAGTCGGCTCGCCGACGCCGGGAGCCACCGGTGCCGCTGCGACGGGGCTGGGCAGGCGCGGCTCGCGGCCGCCCGGGGAGCCCGGCCGGAGCTCGGGCGACGCCTCCTCGCCCACCAGCTGCCGCCGCTCCTCCGCGTACTCGCGCGAGAGCAGCTCGGCCACCGGCACGTCGGCGAAGTCGGGGTCGCCGTACCACGCTTCGCGGTCGGCGAAGGCGAGCTTCGCGCACTCGGTGATCGTGTGCACCCAGTCGGCGCTCGCCTGGCCCATCGCGCCGAGGTCGAAGCCCTCGAGCAGACGCAGCTGCTGCAGGAAGACGGGCGCCTGGCTCCAGGTGTCTGCCTTGAAGACCTCGTAACCGTGGTAGTCGACCGAGACCGGCTCCTCCCATCTCGCCTGCCAGTCGCGCAGGTCGTCCGCGGCGAGCAGCCCGCGGTGGCGCTCGCCGGAGCTGTCCAGCCACTCGTGCTCCTGGAAGCGGACGATCTCCTCGGCGACGAAGCCGCGGTACCACTCCTCGAGCGGGTCGTCGGCCGCCGCGAGCCGGCGGTAG
>DASTZY010000033.1:0-7434 GCA_035764085.1 Gaiellaceae bacterium | reverse complement strand
ACCGAGCCGAGCATGACGCCGGAGAGCCCGCCGATCACGAACATCGACAGGAAGCCGAGCGCGAACAGCATCGGCGTCTTGAGGTGCAGCTTCCCCTCCCAGATCGTCGCGAGCCAGCTGAAGATCTTGATCCCGGTCGGGATCGCGATCAGCAGCGTCGTGATCATCATCGGGACGCGCAGCCACGACGACATGCCGCTCACGAACATGTGGTGCGCCCAGACCGAGAAGCCGAGCACGACGATCGCCATGAGCGACAGCGCCATCAGCCGGTAGCCGAAGATCGGCTTACGGCTGAACACGGCTATGACCTCGCTCATGATCCCGAAGCCGGGCAACATCATGATGTACACGGCCGGGTGCGAGTAGAACCAGAAGATGTGCTGGTACCCGAGCGGGTAGCCGCCGCCGACCGGGTTGAAGAACGACGTGTGCATCACGTGGTCGAACATGGAGAAGAACTGCGACCCCGCGATGAACGGCGTGGCGATCACGACGAGCAACGAGGTCGTGAAGTTCGCCCACACGAGCAGCGGCATCCGCCAGAAGGTCATCCCCGGCGCCCGCATCGTGATGATGGTGACGAGGAAGTTGAGGGCGGTCATGATCGACGACGCGCCTGCCCACTGAACGCCCTGGTTGAAGAAGATCGCGCCGATCGGCTGGTGGCTCGAGCAGAGCGTCGCGTAGCCCGTCCAGCCGCAGGCGAAGGCGCCGCCGGGCATGAAGAACGAGCTGAGCATCATGATCCCGGCGATCGGCAGGAGCCAGAACGAGAGCGCGTTGAGGCGCGGGAAGGCCATGTCCGCCGCGCCGAGCATGAGCGGCACGACGAAGTTCGCGAGCCCCGCGAAGGCCGGGATCACGAAGAGGAAGATCATCAGCGCCGCGTGGACGGAGAAGAGACCGTTGTAGGTCTGCGGGTCGAAGTACTGAATCCCGGGCTTGGCGAGCTCGGCGCGCACCAGCAGCGCGAGCATGCCGCCTGCGAGGAAGAAGAAGACCGTCGTCACGAGGTACTGGACGCCGATCACCTTGTGGTCGGTGTTGACGCGGAGGTAGTCGCGCCAGGTCCGCGCGCCGTGCCCCGAGTGGTCCTCGGCCCGGGTGGGGTAGCCGAGCGCGTAGTACGTCCAGTAGTCGAAGGCGCCCAGCCCGGCCAGGAACCCGATCGGCGCGGCGACGAGGGCAGCCACGAGCACCAGCGGCTCGGTGGCGAGGAGCGGATGCCAGCCCCCGGCCCAGCGACAGAGGACGACGATCCCGAAGCCGATCCAGCCGAAGAGGACGAACATCCAGGCGGCGCGCAGGAGGCCGCCGCCGAGCAGGAGCCGCCGCCAGCCGCCCCCGGTGGGGACGTGGTGGACTTCGTGGGCGGTCGCGGTTGTCGTCGTCACGCGTGGTTCATCCCTTCCTGCTCCCTTACTTGTTACCGGATTGCCGGGCCGACTGGACGAGGAACGTCACGAGCGCGCCGAGCTGCGTCCTGGTGATCGACTGCCCGAACGTCTGCGGCATGAGGCCGCTCGGGTAGCCGGGCTGCACGTACGCCTCGGGATCGACGATCGACTGGAGGACGAAGGGGGTGAGCGGCTTGTGCGCCTGCCTCGCGTAGGTGACGAGCTTGTCGAGGTCCGGTCCGATCGTTCCCGTCGCCTTGGCGGCGCTCAGCGTGTGGCAGCTCGCGCAGTTGTTCGCCTTGAACACCGACACGCCCACGGCAGCCGCGGACGAGGGCGTCGAGGTCGTCGAGGTCGCCGAGGTCGAGGTGGTGGACGGGGCGGGCGCCGGGGCCGCCGACTTCGACTGCTGCCTGAGCCAGGCGTCGAACGCGGCCGGCTTCATCACGATCGCCTGACTGCGCATCAGCGAGTGCCCGAGCCCGCACAGCTCCGTGCACTCGAGCGGGAAGGTGCCGACGCGGGTGGGCGTGATGTGCAGCTGCGTGACCAGCCCCGGGACGATGTCCTCCTTCTGCGAGAACTGCGGCACGAAGACGGAGTGGATCACGTCAAGCGAGCGCATGGAGAGCTCGACCGATCGCCCCGCGGGCAGCCGGAGCACCGGGCTCGTGACGTTGCCCGCGTCGGGATAGCTGAAGGTGAACTCGAACTGCTGCGCGACGACGTCGATGCGCAGCGTGTCTTTCGCCTGCGCGTCGTTGCGGGACAGGACGATGGCGCTCGCGATCGCGATCGCAGTAACGAGGACGAAGGGGATGACCGTCCAGGTGATCTCGAGCCCCGTGTGCCCGTGCACCGGCGGGCCGTCCTCGAAGTCGTCCTCCTGGACGCGGAAGCGGAGGATCGAGTAGACCAGCGCCGCCGCGACGATCGCGAAGATCGCGATGCAGATCGCGATCACGAACCAGAACAGGAACGCGGTGCGGTCGGCCTCGCGCGAGGCCTTCTCCGGCAGCCAGGTAGGCACGAGCGCGACGGCGGTGGCGATTCCGCCGGCGACCAATCCGATCCCCAAGAGCGCGACGATTGGGCCCCTGCGCATCCGCTTCGGAGCCTAGACGAAAGTTTCCGACCCCGAATCTCGAAGCGGCCTTCGTCCGTTGACCTCCCGGACCCCGCCAAAAAGGAGGAAAGCATGGGTCTCGGAGTAGGACTAATCCTGGCGGCCGTAGGCGCCGTGCTCGCCTTCGCCGTGAACACGACCGTCTCGGGCGTCGACATCCACACGATCGGCTGGATCCTCTTGATCGTGGGCATCGTCGGAATCCTGCTGTCGCTGATCTTCTGGTCCTCGTGGGCCGGCCCCGGCTACTTCAGCAGGGGACGCCGGACGACGTATTACGACGAGGGCCCGGCAGGACCCCCCGGTGGCCCCGGGTACTAGAAGCACACACGTCTGACCGAACCGGACACGGCCGGTACCTGGTACCGGCCGTGTCCGCACCAGACTGCGCTCAGGCGATCGGCAGCTCGAGGAAGAACGACGAGCCGCTGCGACCGTCGGAGACGACCCAGATCCGGCCGTGCATGCGGGTGACGAGCTCCCGCGAGATGTAGAGGCCGAGGCCGGTTCCCCCGACGCCCCGCGTCAGGTTGGGGTCGAGCCGGAAGAACTTCTCGAAGATCCGATCCTGCTCGGCGGGCGGGATGCCCAGACCTTCGTCGGTGACGCAGAACCGCACCCGCCCGCCGCTCCGGGCGATCTCGACGCCGACGCGGCCGCCGTCGGGCGAGTACTTGATCCCGTTGTCGATCAGGTTGGTGAGGATCTGGCGCAGCTTGTCGGGGTCGGCGGCGACGGGCGGCAGCCCGCGCGACTTGCTCACGACGACCTCGATCCCCTCGTGCGCCCGCGAGCGGAGCACGTCCACGACCTCGTTCGCGATCGCGGCCGCGTCGCAGCGCTCGATCGCGATGCTCATCCGGCCGGACTCGAGCCGGCTCGCCCAGAGGATGTCGTTGACGATCCGCGCCAGGCGGTCGGCCTCGCTCGAGACGACCTCGAGCAGCCGGTCGCGCTGCGGCTCGTCGACCGACACGTCCCGACGCCGCAGCGTCATCGCGGCGCCGTAGATGGCGGCGAGCGGCGTCCGCAGCTCGTGCGAGACGGTGGAGACGAAGTCCGTCTTCATCTGCTCCACGGCGCGCTCGTCGGTGACGTCGCGGAACGCGTACACCGTGCCGCCGGGGAAGCGGACGGCGGAGATCGACAGCCACCGCTCCTCTCCCTGCACGTCCACGGGCAGCGTCTGCGCGCGAGAGGCGCCGCCCGCCGGGCGCTCGGAGACCATGGGGATGCGCGATTCGAGTGAGGGCCAGTCCGTCAGCAGCTCCGCGATCGGCCGGCCGACCGCCTCTACGGCGGGACGCCGCATGCTGATCGCGGCGGTCGGGTTCCAGAGGCGGACGATGCCGGCCTCGTCCACGAGGATCACGCCGTCGTCGACGTACTCAAGCGCCTCGGCCGCGTGCGCGCGTTCCTGCGCCTCGGCGAAGAGCCGCGCGTTGTCGAGCGCGAGCGAGATCCGCCGCGCCAGCTCGGTCGCCATCGCGAGGTCGGACTCGTCGAACCGCGGCTGTCCCTCGATCGTGCCGAGGCTGATCGCGCCGAGCGTCCGCCCGCGGGCGGTAAGCGGCGCGACGATGCCGGAGGTGTTGGCGATCCGCCGGATCGCGCGCGCGTGCTTCGTGTCGTGCGCCATCGCATCCGCCTCGGCCTGGAGGTCCGGCAGCAGCTGCGGCTCGCCCGTGCGGAGCGCGACCTGGATCGGATGCGTCGACCGCGTCGGCGGGTAGCGCACGCGCAGGTCCCGGACGAGCTCGGTCTTCTCCGGGTCGGCATGCACCGCCACGACCCAGTGGAGCTCGTCCTCCTCGTCGATGAGGTCGATCACGAGGTATCCGGCGAGCGCCGGCACCGCGAGCTCCGCGATCGCGGCGAGCGTCCCCTCCCAGTCGAGGCTCGCGACGAGCAGCTCGTTCGCGCGGGCGAGGAAGCGGAGGTTCTCCTCCGCCCGGCTGCGGCGAGTGACGTCCGCGACGATCGCCACCGCGGAGACGATCGCGCCGTCGGCGTCGCGCACGGGCGCGGCGCTGATCTCGAGCGTGCTCAGCTCGTCGTCGCGCTTCAGCTCGCGGCGCTCGGCGATCGTCACCTCCCCGGTCTCGATCGCCCGCTCGAGCGGCCAGCCGTCGGTGTGGATGCCGCTCCTCCGGTGGTCGGAGCCGACCACGATCGGCTCGCCCCAGATGCGCTCGAGCTCCTCGTTGCTCAGGAGGATTCGGTGCTCGGGATCGGTGATCACGACGCCGAGCGGGAGCTGCGCGATCACGCCCCGGAGCTGGGCGAGCGAGTCCTGCGCGCGGCGGTGGAGGCCGACGAGGTCGAGCGCGAGTGAGACGCGCCGCGCGAGCTCGGACACGAGCTCGAAGTCCTCCGTCCCGTGCCGGCCCGGCTCGGCCGAGGTGACGGCGAGCACGCCGAGCCGCTTGCCGCCGGTCTCGAGCGGGACGACGATCAGCGAGCGCGATTCCATCTGGACGAGGTTTTCCTCGCCGGGGCGCGCCACCTTCTCCAGCGGCTTGGTCAGCGCCGCCCGGTGGATCGGCTTGCCGGAGCGGAAGACCTCGACCACCGGGATGCGACGGTGCTGCGAGACGTCGTAGACGGAGTCGATGGTGTCGAGGAGCTTCGAGATGCGCGGCTCGACGTGCGCGTGCGCGACGCGGACGAGCTCCGTGTCGTCGTTGCGCGCGATGTAGACGTGGCAGCCGTCGGCGATGCGCGGGACGACGAGCTGCGGCACCCGCCGGAGCAGCTCCTCGTAGTCCAGCGTCCGGCTTAGCTGCTCCGTCGCCTCGAGCAGCAGCGCCAGACGCGCGCGCGAGGCCTCGGCTTCGCGGCGCGCCTCCACCTCGCGCTGCGCGGCGACCGTCTCCTGCGTGATGTCGCGGGTCACGTTGACGACGAGCTCGACGGAGCCGTCGGCGGCGAAGACGGGCGTCGCACGCAGCGCCAGCCAGCGCTCCCACTTCCCGGAGCGGGGCTGGATCCGGACGACGGCCGAGCTCTCCGTGCCGCCCAGCGCCAGTGAGGACGGCAGATCCTCCGGCGTCAGCGGAGTGCCGTCGGCGGCGAACGCCCGGAACAGCGAGAAGCGCTTCTCCGGCGTCAGGGCCACGAGCTCGTCGGCCGACTCGAGCCCGGCAGCGCGCGCGGCGGCGTCGTTCGCGAACAGGAACCGGCCCTCGCGGTTCGTCGCCGAGATCCCTTCGTCGACCGTGCGGAGGATGCTCGCCAGCTGCTCGCTCGAGTCGTGCAGCGCCCGCTGCGCCTCCGTGCGCTCCGCCACGGACGCGAGGTGGTTCGCGATCGTCCGCGAGAGGAGCACCTCCCGGTCGCTCCAGCTGTGCGGTGCGTCGCGGTAGAGCATGAACTTGCCGAGCAGCCGTCCGCCGCGCGCGAGCGGGATGAACGCAAGCGCTCCGATGCCCTCCTTGCGGACCGCGCGCTCGAGGGCGGGCTCGAACCCGGCCGTGGCGACGTCCGCGACGAGCACCGGCTGCGGGGCCTCGGCATCCGGCGACCACGGAGAGTGGCCCTCGGTGGCGGCGCGGTAGCGGTCGGAGAGGCCGCGCCAGGCGCGGAAGCGGAGCACTCCCTCGTCGTCGGCGAGCAAGACGGACGCCCGGTCGGCGCCGGTCGCCTCGAGCAGCGCCTCGAGCGCCGCCTCGAGAACCTCGTCGAGCACGTGCGCGCCGGAGACGGCATCTGCGAACCGGTAGACGGCGTCGAGGTCGCGGAGCCGCGAGCGCAGCTCCTCGCGCTCGCTCACGTCGCGCGCCGTGCCGAGCAGGTAGACGAGCTCTCCCTCGCCGTCGTGGACGGAGGAGCCGTTCACCTCGAACCATGCGTAGCTCCCGGTGACTCGCCGCATCCGGATCGTCACGGCGTCGACGTCCGTCCCGCCGGCGACCTGATTCCAGGCCTCGACGGCGCGGCCGGCGTCGTCCGGGTGGATCAGCTCGAGCACCTCGACGCCGGCGAGCGCGCGCGGATCCCAGCCGAGCTTCGACCAGGACGGCGAGGCGTAGACGATCGCGCCGGTGAGGTCGCACAGCGCGACGAGGTCGTGGGAGCGCTCCACGACGAGCCTCCGGACGGCGTCGTCGACCGTCTCAGCCGTACTTTCGAGCGGCTCCGTCCCCCTGCTCAATTGCTCTGCCCCCCAGTCCGCGGCGTCGATCTCGTCGCAGTCTGCACGATCCGTCCACGAATGGCCAGCCCGCAGAGGTCAGCTCTTGAACCATCATGGGTTGAGCCGGCGGCCCGGGGTGCCGAAGATGTGGACGTGGGTCTGAGACACTCGCTCCACCTATTCCTCGTTCTCGTGCTCGGCCTGCTGCTCTCGCTCGCCGCCACCGCCACCGCGGCGAAGTCGCCTCCCGGCGGCCAGGTCGCCCGCATCGAGTACGTGGTCGACGGAGACACGGTCCAACTCACGAACGGCCGGCGCGTCCGCCTCGTCCAGATCGACACACCCGAGGTCTACTCGTCGCCGGAGTGCTACGGGGCACGGGCCTCGCGGATCGCGAAGCGTCTCCTCCGGCCCGGCACCGCGGTACGCCTGTACCGCGAGCCGAAGACCGACGCCATGGACGCCTACGGGCGCCTTCTCCGCTACGTGTTCCGTGTCCGCGACGGGCTCGACGTCAACGTCCAGCTCGTGCGCGTCGGGGCGGCGGCGCCGTACTTCTACGACTACAGGCGCGGGCGCTATGCCGATGAGCTTGTCCGCCTCGCCCGTCGCGCGCGCGCTCGGCACCTCGGCCTGTGGGGCAGCTGCCCCGGGACGCCGTGGGATCCCGACCGCGGCGTCTCGACCGGACCGCCTTAGAGCCGAAGCTCGTTCGATCGGCGGCGGGATGGGCCGTGCAGGGATCGAACCTGCGACCTTGGGATTAAGAGTGG
>DASTZY010000032.1:0-31828 GCA_035764085.1 Gaiellaceae bacterium | reverse complement strand
CGCGCAGGCGACCGTGCTCGCGCCGACCGGGACGATCAGCTTCATGATGGATTGCGACACGACGGGCGTCGAGCCCGACTTCTCGCTCGTCAAGTCGAAGAAGCTCGTCGGCGGCGGCGAGATCACGATCGTGAACAAGACGGTGCCGATGGCGCTCGAGCGGCTCGGCTACGCGCCACGCGAGATCGAGGAGACCGTCGCCTTCGTCGACGAGCGGAACGGCGTCGTCGGAGCGCCCTACGTGAAGACCGAGCACTATCCGGTCTTCGACTGCGCCGTCGGCGAGCGGGCCATCCACTACCTCGGCCACGTCCGGATGATGGGCGCAGTCCAGCCGTTCATCTCCGGGGCGATCTCCAAGACGGTGAACATGCCGGAGGAGGTCACGGTCGAGGACGTGATGGACCTCTACGTCGACGCCTGGAAGCTCGGGGTGAAGGCGGTCGCGATCTACCGCGACAACTGCAAGGTCGCGCAGCCGCTCTCCAGCTCGGGCAAGGACGGCCAGACCGCGGTCGCGACGCCCCCCGTCCAGGTGCACGAGCGTAAGCGCCTCCCGCTCGACCGCACCGAGGTCGGCCGCAAGTTCCAGGTCGGCGACCACGAGGGCTACATCCACGTCGGCCTCTACGACGACGGCAGCCCTGGCGACATCTTCGTCGACATCGCCAAGGACGGGACGACGATGGCCGGCCTGATGAACTCGCTCTGCCTCGCCGTCTCGATGGGCCTCCAGTACGGCGTGCCGCCGGAGGTCTACGTCTCGAAGCTCAGCCACATGCGCTTCGAACCGAGCGGGCTGACGAACGACGCCGACATTCGGACGGCGAAGTCGATCGTCGACTACATCTTCCGCTGGTTCGGCAAGCGGTTCCTCACGCCGGAGCAGCAGGAGGAGGCGGGGATCCTGTCGCCCGAGGTGAAGGCGCGGATGGCGGAGCGGTACGCGAACGGCGAGAGCGCAGCGCCCGCAGAGCCCGCCGAGGCGCCGCCGCCCGGCCAGACCGCTCTCTTCAACTCGTGGGAGGACGCGGTCGAGTGCGCCCGCTGCGGCGGACGGATGGTTCGCACCGGGAGCTGCTACACGTGCCGCGACTGCGGCACCAACACCGGCTGCTCCTAGCCGCTCGGAGGAGGATCCGTGCACGGCGCCTCAAAGGAGGGGCCGTGCACGGCGCAAGGATCACGCACGGGCTGACTGCTGCCATGGCCGCTGCGCTCGTGCTCGGTTGCCTCGCCGCAGCTCCCGCGGCCCGCGCAGCGATCACCGGCTCGCAGATCACGACGCCGGCCGACCCCACGTTCTTCGTCGCGGACGAGACCACGGCAGGGCCGACGTTCGCCATCGCAGGCACCGCCACCGGCGGCAATCCCGCCGCCGATGCGGTCGACATCCGCTGCTACTACGGCGGAACGTCAGCGCTCGTCGCCAAGAACGTCGCGCTCAAGTCGGACCGCTCCTTCTCCGTCCCCGCTGCCGACCTCAACAAGGTGCTCGACCTCACCTGCCGGCTGCGGGCCGTCCCCACGGGCACGACCCCCCCGGACGTGACGGCCTACTCCGGGCCGCTGATCGGCGTCGGCGAACGCGACTCGACGACCGTCGGCGGCGGCCCGAACAACGGGCACCTGTACGACTACTACCTCTACGCGCCGCAGCAGACCGCAGCCTTCGACTACGAGTCGCTCGGCTCCTGCGGCCTGAACAACGGCTACCTCTTCGACCAGAGGTACGCCCTGGCCACGACCACCTTCTACTGCAACGCCGGGCTCCTCGGCGGCGACTCGGCGACCCCGAAGCGCTCGGAGCTCCAGATCGACGGCGTCAACGCCTACACGCCCGACCAGGCGGAGTCGATCGACGCGAACGCTTCCGGCCAGCCGGCGCTGACCTACTCGTACACCGTGGACGCGCAAACCGGCGACTTCGTCGTCCACGAAGCCGATCCGCTCGTCACGTGCTCCTCCGCGACGTACCCGCCGACAGCGGCGAGCTGCGCCACGTTCGCGACCGCCGGCGTGACCGACAATCGCACGATCACGCAGGACCACGACGGCCACGTCAGCTGGATCACCGACACGTTCACGAGCACCGACGGGAAGGCGCACTCGCTCGATCTGCTCTGGGACAACAGCCAGCACTTCTGGGGCGCGAGCGGCAACTCGTCGCAGGTCGAGTACGAGTTCCCCGGCCAGACGAGCTTCTCGACACACGCCGTCGGCGACAGCGTCTCGCTGCCTGCGTCGCCCGGGACGATCCTCGTCCGGATGCACGGGGCCGCGGACGGCGACATCTCCACCGGACAGGGCGCGATCGTCTACGACAGGCCGGCGACCGACGCGACCTTCACGAACGTCGTCACGTTCGCCAGCGAGCTCACGCTCCACCAGACGGGCAAGATCCCGGCGAAGGGCTCGACCCGGTTCCGCTTCGCGTACGTGCAGGACTTCCAGGCGGCCAACGTCGCCTCGCTCGCCCAGGCGGCAGGGGCCTCCTTCCTCAACACGATCGCGGTCAAGAAGTCGGGCAACGGCACGGTGAAGAGCTCGCCCGGCGGAATTGCGTGCGGCAAGAGGTGCACACACGGCTACCCATACGGAACGCCGGTCACGCTCGGCGCCGTTCCCGCCAAGGGCTCTCGGTTCGTCGGCTGGTCGGGCCCGTGCAAGGGCAATGGGCTCTGCACGGTGGCCGCGAACGCCGACACGACCGTGACGGCGACGTTCGCCGTCCGTCGGTGCGTCGTGCCCGACGTCGTCGGCAAGACGCTGAAGGCGGCCAAACGCTCACTGACACGCGCCGACTGCTCCCTGGGCAAGGTCACCGCCGCACCCTCCTCGAAGGTGAGGAAGGGACGCGTGATCTCCCAGAAGCCGAAGCGCGGCAGACGCCTCAAGGCGCACGCGCAGATCGCGCTCCTCGTCAGCAGCGGCTAGGCCACGCTCAGCCCGACAGCCGGGCCGCCGTCTGCGCCTGCAGCAGTGCCTGGCGGGCGAACTGCCTGGCGGTCGTCATGTCGCCGGACGAGGCTGCCTTCGCGGCCTGTGTCATCTCGGCGCACGCGGCGCGCAGATGCTTGACCGCCTGCTTGCGGTCCTGCGTCGTGGCGTGCGGGGCGAACCTCGTGTCCACCGTGCCGATGCAGTCGTTCAGCATCGGGCCGCCGGACGCGATCGCCTTCGTCATGTTCCCCTGCTGGAACGCATGCACGCTCGTCTGCAGCTGCGCCTCGAAACCGTGGACGCTCGCGCGGAAGTTCCCGGCGCCCTTCGCGTGACGGACACCGGCGACGCCGCCGGTCGTCCCACTCGCGCTGCCGGAGCCGCCGCAGCCGGCGAGCGCAACGGCAACCGCCAGAAGCGCGCCGACGCTGAGGATGGCCTTCGTCATGGTGAATCTCCCTCCGTCGTTGGCGTCAATCCGACAACGGCCCAACTCCCGAATTCGTTGCTGTGGAACCGCAACGCTGCCAGGATGCCGGGATGGCGATCTGCCGTTCCTGCGGACAGGAAAACCCCGAGATCGCGCGTTTCTGCCTCGCCTGCGGCGCTCCGCTCCAGGAGGACGCCGCGCGACGCGAGGAGCGACGGATCGTCAGCGTCGTCTTCGTCGACCTCGTCGGATTCACGTCCCGTTCGGAACGGCTCGACCCGGAGGACGTGCGCGCGATCCTCACCCCGTACCACGGGACGGTTCGCGACGAGCTGGAGTCGTTCGGCGGCGTCGTGGAGAAGTTCGTCGGCGATGCGGTGATGGCCGTCTTCGGCGCGCCGACCGCCCACGGCGACGATCCCGAGCGGGCGGTGCGGGCAGCGCTCGCCGTGCGCGACGCGGTCGAGGCGCTCAACGCGCAGCAGCCGGAGCTCGAGCTCCGGATCCGCGGCGCCGTCAACACCGGCGAGGCGGTCGTGACCCTCGCAGCGCGGCCGGCGCTCGGAGAAGCCATGGTCGCCGGCGACGTCGTCAACACCGCCGCGCGCCTGCAGCAGCACGCGCCGGTCGGCGAGATCATCGTCGGCGAGGAGACGTACCGGGCCACGCGCGCGGGGATCGACTACGAGCCGGTCGAGGCTGTGACGGCGAAGGGGAAGACGGCGCCGATCGACGCTTGGCGCGCCGTCGCGCCCGCTTCGGCGATGGGCGAGCGGAACCTGTCGAGCACGCCGTTCGTCGGGCGCGAGCGGGAGCTCGGCCTGCTCGATGCGACCTGGGAGCGGGTCGAGCGCGAGCGCCGCCCGCACCTGATCACCGTGGTCGGCCCTCCCGGGGTCGGGAAGTCGCGACTCGCGGCGGAGTTCACCGAGCGCATCGCCGCCCGCGGGGGTCGCGTCGTCCGCGGCCGCTGCCTCCCGTATCGCGAGCGCAGCGCGTACGGCGCCTTCGCGATGCAGGTCAAGGACCTCGCCGGGATCTACGACAGCGACGGCGTCGACGTGGGCGTGGAGAAGCTGCGCGCCTTCGTCGAGCGGCTCGTCGGCCCCGAGCAGGCCGAGACGGTGGCCGGGCATCTCGCGATCCTGCTCGGCTTCGAGACGAAGGCGACCGCGCCCGATCGCGACAGCCTCTTCCAGTCGGTGCGCATCTTCATCGAGGCCGGCGCGCGAGACGAGGCGACGGCATTCGTCTTCGAGGACGTCCACTGGGGCGACTCGGCACTTCTCGACCTGATCGAGCAGCTCGCCGCGCGGCTGCAGGGCCTGCCCGTCCTGCTCCTGACACTCGCGCGGCCGGAGCTGCTCGACACGCGCCCCGCGTGGGGCGGCGGCCTGCTCGCGTACAACGCGCTACCGCTCGAGCCGCTGGGAGGCACCGACGCAGCCCAGCTCGCGCTCCACCTGCTGGGCGCGGACACGAAGGCGGCCCGGGTGGCCGAGGCTGCCGAGGGCAATCCGCTCTTCATCGAGCAGCTCGCGGCAGTGATGAGCGAGCGCGGCACCGGGGAGGCGGACAGCCTGCCGACGACGATTCGCGGCCTCGTGGCCGCCCGTCTCGACGCCCTGCCGGCCGAGGAGCGGGCCGTGATCCTCGACGCATCGATCGTCGGACGGATCTTCTGGCGCGGCGGGCTCGAGAGGATCGCCCGCTACCCCGCCAACCTGACCCAGACCCTGGCCGGGCTGGAGCGCCGAGACCTCGTCCGCCGCGACGCGGTCTCGCGCATCGAGGGCGAGGAGCAGTGGTCCTTCAAGCACGTGCTCATCCGCGACGTCGCGTACGAGCTCCAGCCGCGCGCCCGCCGCCGCGAGGGCCACCGTCAGATCGCCGAGTTCATCGAGGAGTCGACGCCCGAGGTCGGCGAGGCCGGCGCGGCGCTCGCTCGTCACTGGCGCGGCGCCGGCGAGCTGGATCACGCCGTCCAGCACTTCGTCGCCGCCGCCGAGGAGGCGGAGCGCGGCTGGGCGAAGAAGCTGGCGGTATCGCTCTACAAGGAGGCGCTCGACATGACCCCGGCGGAGGACGTGGAGCGTGTGCGCTTCCTGCGCAAGCGCCTCGCCGTCGCGCAGCAGACGTACTTCCACATGGACGACGTCCGGCTGCTCGGACTCGGCAGCGGCGAGCCGGCCTAGCCCGCGACCGGCGGGAAGTCGGCAGGCGTCACGTCGCCGGCGATCTCGTCGAGGCGCTCGATCACGTGATTGCCGAGGCTCGTCGCATGGTCCCGGACCATCTCCTCGTCCGGAGCGTCGTAGACGCAGAAGGTGCGGACGATGCCTTCGTCGTCGACGACGACGTGGCTGTGCTCCCAGGTGATCTCGGGGAACTCGCCCTCGACGAGCTCGCGCGACCGTCTGCCCACGAAGGGCATCTGGTCCACTCCGACCTCGAAAGCACGAACGATCAGGTACCGCGGCATTCCGGCGATTTTACCGACCCCTATTCCGTGCGCAAAAGTGCCCGGAGTTTCGATCGGAATACGTCCATATCGGAGTGCTTCCAATCGCCGTGCGTCTGGTGCGCCCACGGTTTGTACCGCTCCCGGTGATACGGGCTCGAGAGGCTTTCGTTGTGCCCGATCACGTTGCGGATCCTGACGTGGAAGCGCCCGACGAGCCAGGCCGTGAGCGCGAGCGACGACCGGAGCTGCGCCCGGTCGTGGAGGATCTCGGAGTCCGACGTGCCGACATCCTCGATCCCCAGTGCGACGTAGTTGAGGCCGACCGTGTGCCGGCACATCACGTTCAGCGGGACGAGCTGGTAGATCGTGCCGTCCTGGTCGACGATGAAGTGGGCGCAGGTCCCGGGCAATTCGCCGAGCTCCGGATCGGGCGTGTCGACGGCGAACGTGTTCCACGCCGCCGAGAAGCTGTCGCTCGCCGTGTAGTGCTCGACGATCACCTTCGGGTGGAGCCGCCAGGAGTGGATTCCGTAGTGCTTCGCGGCGTAGGCGGCCATCTCGGCCTTCCGCCGGGGCCCGTACGGGATCGGTTTCCAGACGATGTGGGGCTTCGGCGCGATCGCGAGCGCGACCGTCAGAGCAAGCGTGGCGAACACCGGCCGCAGGCTAGCGCGCTTGTGCGGCGGCCGCGGCGCGGGTAGCCTGCGCCCCGTCGTGTCGAGGTAGCGCACCCACCAGCCGCCGTCGCAGCGAGGCAGCCCGCCTCGGCTCTGCGTACCCCGACCTCGAGGTAACCCTTGGCACGACGTCCTCTCATCGTGAGCTCCGCGAACGTCCGGCTGAAGGCCGTGCGCCGGCTCGCGCGCCGCGCTCCGCGAGAGCTCTGCATCGCGGAGGGTGCCCGCTCGGTGCGCGCGGCGTTCGCAGCCGGTGCGGCCGTGCAGGAGCTGTACGTCGCACCCGATCTGCTCGCGGGAGGCCGCGACGCGGATCTCGTCGCTGCGGCCGAGCGCTGCGGCGCGGAAATCGTCGAGGTCGGGGCACAGGCGTTCGCGAGCCTGACGGACCGGCGGCCGGAAGGCCTCCTCGCCGTTGTCCGCCGTCCCGGCACGACGCTTGCGACGCTCGACCTACCTCCGGAGCCGTTCGTCGCCGTGGCGGTCGCGGTCGAGCGGCCTGGGAACCTCGGTGCGATCGCGCGGACGGCCTGCGGCGCAGGGGTCGATGCGCTCCTCGTCGCCGACCCCCGCACCGACGTCTTCCACCGGGACGCGATCCGCGGCTCGGTCGGCGCGGTCTTCCGGCTCCGATGCGCCGACGCATCCGGCGAGGAGGCGCTGGCCTGGCTCCGCGAGCGCGAGATCCGCGTCGTCGCCACGACGCCTGCGGCGGCCGCGCCCTACTGGGCGCCCTCGTACGCGGGGGCGCTCGCCGTCGCCCTCGGCAGCGAGCGGCACGGTCTGCCGTGCGCCTGGCTCGAGGCAGCGGACGACCACGTCTCGGTCCCGGCGCACGGCCCGGTCGACAGCCTCAACGTCGCGGTCGCCGCCGGCGTCGTGCTCTGTGAGGCGGCGCGGGTGCGGCTGCGCTCACCCGTCCCCGCCCGCTAGCGGGAGGCGGTGAATCCGCTCCGCGACGGGCTCGGCGTGAAACCTGTCCAGCACGTCCTTCGCGTGGGGCCGTCCGGGCTCCGCGAGCAGGACGTCGCCGCCGAGCCGTGGGAGGAGCTCGGCGAGCTGCTCCGCGTTGCGTGCCTCGTACAGGAGGTCGGCGCCGAGCACGAGATCCCACGGCGCCGCGCGGAGCAGCGGCTCAGGCTCGCTCCACCGCACGCGGGCGACGCGCAGGAAGAGACCGTTGCGCTCCGCGTTACGTTGCAGGAGCTCGATCGCATCCTCCGCCCAGTCCGTCGCGAGGACCTCGGCCCCGCCGGCGGCGGCCGCGAGCGACGGCAGGCCCAGGCCACAGCCGAGCTCGAGCACGCGCAGGCCGCGCACCTCGCGCGTCGCCACGTGCCGGGCGAGAGCGAGGCCGCTCGGCCAGAGCTCGGCCCAGTACGGCAGGAACTCCTCCTCGTCGAACGCAGCCTCGTCGATCAGCTCCTCGGCGCTCGGCGGCCGGAGGATCTGCAGCCGCAACCCGGGCGCGAGCTCGACGTCCTCGTCGACGAGGTTCAGAGCGTCGCGAACAGGTCGACGGGCACGCCGTCGGGGTCGCTCAGTTGCGCGTACCGCTGACCCCAGAAGGCGTCCCACGGCTCCTTCTCGCCGTCGAAGCCCGCCGCGACGACCCGCGCGTAGAGCTCGTCCACCTCCTGCGGGCTGCCGCACTCGAAGGCGAGCGCGAGCTGGTTCCCGGCCGCGCGCTTCCATTCCGGCCGGAAGCTCTCGATGACCTCCTCGGTGTCGAGCATCAGGCGGACGCCGTTGGGCAGGGTCGCCTCGACGTGTCCGTTTCCCTCGGGGAACTCGATCCCGAGTTGCCCGTAGAAGGCCACGGAGCGGCGCATGTCGGAGCAGACGATCCCGATCGCGTTCAGCTGCGGCACAGCGTGGAAGCTAACCGTTAGCGTCGAGCCCGTGCAGCGGAGACGGCTCGGCTCGAGCGATCTCATGGTCTCCGAGATCTCGCTGGGGTCCTGGATGACGTACGGCGGCGCGGTCGCGCGCGACCGCGCGGAGGCGTGCGTGGCCAAGGCGTTCGAGCTCGGCATCGACTTCATCGACACGGCGAACGTCTACTCCGGCGGCGGCGCGGAGGAGTTCCTCGGCGAGGTGCTCGCGGGCCGGCCGCGCGACTCCTACGTGCTCGCGACGAAGCTCTACTTCCCGATGTCGGACGCCGACCGCGGCCTCTCCCGCGAACAGGTGGCGAAGCAGATCGACGCCTCTCTGCGCCGCCTGCGCACCGATCACGTCGACCTCTACCAGTGCCACCGCTACGACTGGGACATCCCGCTGGAGGAGACGATGGAGGCGCTGACCGCGGTCGTGCGGCAGGGCAAGGCGCGCTACCTCGGGTTCAGCGAGTGGCCCGAGGAGAAGATCCGCGAGGCGCAGGCGATGCCCGGCGTCGAGCACTTCGTCTCGAGTCAACCGCAGTACTCAATGATCTGGCGTGGCCCGGAACGCGACGTGATCCCGGCGTCGCGGGAGCTCGGCATCTCCCAGATCGTCTGGTCGCCGCTCGGCCAGGGGATCCTCACGGGCAAGTACCTGCCGGGCGAGCCGCCGCCCGGCGACAGCCGAGCCGCGCACGAGCGGATGAGCTACTTCATGGACCGTGCGAGCGACCAGGCGCTGCTGGAGCGCGTGCAGCAGCTGCGTCCCGTGGCCGGGGAGCTCGGCGTGTCGATGGCCCAGCTCGCGATCGCGTGGGTGCTGCGGGAGCCGAACGTCGGCTCGGCGATCATCGGCGCGACGCGCGCCGAGCAGGTCGAGGACAACGCCGCCGCCTCGGGCGTCGAGCTCGACGCAGCGACGCTCGAGCAGATCGACGGAATCCTCGGCGACAGCATCGCCTGGACCGGCCCCGCCTCCGCCCGGAGCTAGCCCGCCTCGTCGCCGTTGCGGGCTGCGAGCACCGAGTCCGCGAGCCCGTATTCCACGGCCTCCTCCGGCCCCAGGAAGCGGTCGCGGTCGATGTCGCGCGTCACCTGCTCGACGTCCTTCCCGGAGTGGTGCGCGATCACCTCGGCGTAGCGGCGCGTCAGGGAGAGGATCTCGCGCGCGGCGATCTGGATGTCGGCGGGCGTGCCGCGGAAGCCCCCGGAACCCTGGTGGATCATCACCTTCGAGTTCGGGAGGACGAAGCGCTTGCCCGCCGCGCCGCCGGCGAGCAGTAGGGCCCCCGCCGACATCGCCATCCCGATGCAGTACGTCTGCACGTCGGGCTTCACGTACTGCATCGCGTCGTACATCGCCATCCCGGCGTAGGCGTCGCCGCCGGGGGAGTTGATGTAGAAGCGGATGTCGGAGTCGGGATCCTCCGCCTCGAGGAAGAGGAGCTGGGCGACGACGAGATTCGCCGACGAGGCCTCGACCTCGGTGCCGAGGAAGACGATTCGCTCGCGCAGGAGCCGCGAGAAGATGTCGAACGAGCGCTCGAAGCGGCCGTCCGACTCCACCACCACGGGCACGAGGTGATTCGATACGCTACTCATTGGTTGCACGTTAATACGCAACTAGGAGGTTGCGCAAATGCCAGTCGAGCGGCTAGAGGTCGAGCGGGAGATCGTCGTGCCGGAGGCGCCCGACGAGGTGTGGGAGGCGCTGACCGAGCCGGAACGGCTCGAGGAGTGGTTCGCGACGGAGGTCGAGCTCGATGCCCGCCCGGGCGGCGAGGGCATCTTCCGCTGGGGCGACGGCGACGAGCGGCGGGCGATCGTGCGCGAGGCCGAGGAGGCGGAGCGGCTCGTGCTGGACTGGGACGACGGAGGCAGCGTCGCCGTCGAGCTGGAGCCGGTCGTCGACGGGACGCTCATCCGCGTGGTCGAGTCTTCCCCGGAGCTCGCCCCTGCTCTCGAGTTGCGCGCCTTCGCCTCCGCGTGGACGGCGCTCGCGGCGGCGTAGACCGCGTCTTCGCCGCGCTCGGTGACGCCGGACGCCGCTCGCTCGTCGAGTCGGTGGCGGCGCGCGGCACGGCGACGGCGACGGAGCTCGCGGCCGAGCTTCCCGTCACGCGGCAGGCCGTGGCGAAGCAGCTCACCGCGCTGGCGGACGCCGGCTTGCTCCAGGCGACGCGCGCCGGGCGCGAGACACGCTACGAGGTGACGCCGGCCGCGCTCGAGGACGCCGTCGAATGGATGGTCTCGGTGGGGGCCGTCTGGGACGAGCGGCTCGCGGCGCTCCGCAAGAGCCTGGGAAGTTACGGAAAGAGCCGGTCGAGCCGCCAGGCCCCCGACGACTCCAGCTCGTAGCGGAAACGGTCGTGCAGGCGGTTCTCGCGGTGCTGCCAGAACTCCCACGCCGAGGGGACGACGAGAAAGCCGCCCCAGGTCGGGGGCCGCGGCACGGGGCCGCCCGCGAGCTCGCCCTCGAGCTCGGCGAGCCGCTCGTACAGCTCGGCTCGTGATCCGAGCGAGTCGCTCTGGCGCGAGGCGAGCGCGCCCAGCTGCGCGTCGCGCGGTCGCGTGGCGAAGTACGCGTCCGAGTCCTCCTCCGAGACGCGCTCGACCCTCCCCTCGATCCGCACCTGCCGGCCGAGGGGCGACCAGTGGAAGAGGAGCGCCGCGTGCGGGTTCGCCGCGAGCTCACGGCCCTTGCGCGACGTGTAGTGGGAGTGGAAGACGAGCCCCCGCTCGTCGAAGCGCTTCAGGAGCACCATTCGCACCGACGGCGCGCCGTCGGGAGTCGCTGTCGCCAGCGCCGTCGCCTCCGGCATGCCGACGGCGTCGCCCGCCTCCGCGTACCAGCGCCGGAACTGGTCGAGCGGGTCGGGAGCGAGGTCGGCGCGCCGGAGCTCGGCCTCCCCGTCCACCTTCAGAGCTTCTCGCGCAGCTCGGCGGGACGCAGGATCTTCGCCCCGAGCTCTTCGCCGCTGGGGACGAGCTCACGGACGACGCGCAGCACGAGGTCCGCCTCGTCGCTGAGCGGGCTGAGGATCTTGTTCCCCTTGAGCAACGCCTTGCCGCGCGGGCCGACGTGGACCGCGAGGTCGCGCTCCGCGTAGCCCTTCTCCTTCAGGAGGGCGTTCGCCTCCTCGACCGCATCACCCATCGCGCGTGTTCTAACGGAAGAGATCGGTCTCGGGCGGGATGACGAGGTCGGCGGCCCGCATCTCGCCGCGCACGTCGAGGCCGCGAACGACCGCGACCGGCACGCGGTCGAGCTTGCCGAACACGAGCTGGGCCGCGCCGGAGATCTCGTCGGCGACGGCGATCCGGGTCGCGTGGAGCTCGTAGCCCGTCGGGTCGCGGTCCCCGTCGAGGACGCGCAGAGTCTCGAGGCCGGCTGCTCCGATCGCGACATCGGTCGTGCCGGCCCGCCAAGGGCGGCCGAAGGAATCGGTGACGATCACGCCGACGTCGGCGCCCGTCCGCTCACGCAGCTCCTCGCGGAGGCGAGCCGCGGAGGCGTCGGGGTCGAGCGGGAGCAGGACAACGGTCTCCGGCTCGGGTGCGTTCGACGCGTCGACGCCCGCCGAGCCGCAGACGAAGCCGTGCCGGGTCCTGGCGATGAGGAGGGGCGGGCGCACGCGGACCAGCTCGACCGCCTCGTCGAGGATGACCTGGATCCGGCGCGGGTCGGCCTCGCCGCCGGCGAGCTCGCGCGCCTGCTCCGACGGCTCGACGCCGGCGAGCGCCACCACGCGGCCCTCGACCTTCGACACGGCCTTCTGCGCCACCACGACGACGTCCCCGTCGGCGAGCTCCGTCCGCTCCGCGACGAGCGCTGCGAGGTCGTCTCCCTCCCGCAGCTCGGGCAGTCCCACGAGCGGCGTGACGGAGAAGCCGGGCCCGACGTCCTTGACGAGGATCAGCGCGGGGTTGTCGTCACCCCAGAGGCCGTGCAGCTCTTCGAGCGCGACGAAGCCCACGGCCTCGTAGAAGGCGCGCGTCGCGCTGTAGCCGCGGCTCTCCCGCGACGGGCCGAGCGTCTTCACGTGGAGGTAGCGGACGCCGTGCGCGCGGCACCACGACTCGGCGACGGCGACCAGTGCGCGGCCGATGCCGCCGCGGTGGTGCTCGCGCCGCACGCCCATCACGTAGAGCTCGGCCGCCCGCGGCGTGTGCTGCTTCAGGGAGAGGAACCCGAGGTCGGGCTCGGCCGCGAAGGTCGGGAGGGTCGAGACCGCGTCGACGTACGCCGCGGTGGACTCCTCGATCCCGAACCACTCCGGTAGGTCGCGGAGGACGGCCTCGGCGACGCGCGACCGCTCGCCGGGATCGGTGAGCTCGACGACCTCCGTCACGGCAGGCCGGTGACGCGGACGCCGGCGTGACCCTTGTAGCGCTTGTTCAGGTTGACGATCACCGCCGTCAGCCCCTCGAGGGCACGAGCGCTCTCGAGCGGCCCGGCATCGAGCGCCCGTCCGGACACCACCTTTCCCGCGAGCTCCAGCGCGAGTGCCTTCGCGCCGGCGTCGTCGCCGCAGACGAAGGCGTCTTCGCCGGGACGGCCGTGCGCGAGCTTTCCGGCGGCGAGCGAATGGAGGCCGGCGACGACCGGCGACGCGACGATCTCCTGCGCCCGCTCCGCGAGCGAGCGGGGGTCGGCGCCGGGGCGCGCACCCGCCGGCCCGAACTGCAGCTCGCTGGCGACGCTGAGCAGCGGAACCTCGCCGAGCGGCTCCGCGAGTGCCGCTGCGGTCGAGAGCGCGCCGTCCGCCTTCGTCGCGAGGACGACGAGCTCGACGTCGCGGACCGCGTCCTCGTTCGCTGTTCCGCCCGCCGCGCCGACCTCACGAGCCTTCGCGTGCGCGCGCTCGGCGTCGCGAGACCCGATCACCACCTCGTCGCCGGCCTCGACGAGCCGGGCCGCGAGAGCCAGCCCGAAGTCGCCGGTGCCGCCGACGATCGCGACCCTCACGCGGGCACTGCTCCCAGCGCGACCTCGGCGAGCCGGCGGCGCGCATCGCCGTCGCTCATCAGGGTGCGCGTCACGACGGGCCGGACGTCGCCGAGCCCGTCGAGATCGTCGGCGTCCGCCTCGTCCACGACGAGCACGTCGATCAGCCCCGGATAGCAGCCCGCGACGTGCCGCGGCGACGTGCCGCCCGCGAGTCGCCGCAGCATCCGGTCGGCCGGGCCTTTCACGGCACGGCCCCCGATCAGCGGGCTGATCGCGACACACGGCACGCGCCGCTTCGCGAGCGCATCGCGCAGCTCGCGCACGGCGAGGATCGGCTGGAGGGAGACATACGGGTTGCTCGGCGCCAGCAGGATCAGGTCCGCGGCCGCGATCGCCTCCACTACCCCCGGCGCCGGCCGTGCCTCCTCCTCCCCTTCGAAGCGCACCGCGTCGACCTCGTCGCGATGGCCGCGCGCGACGAACCACTCCTGGAAGGGGAACGTGCCGGCGGGTGTCTCGAGCCAGGTCCGCAGCCGGTCGTCCGTCGCCGGGAGCAGCCGCGTCTCGACCCCGAGCGCGGCCGCGAGGCGCGGGGTCACGGCGGAGAGCGGCTCTCCGGACCGCAGCGCCTGCGTGCGCACGAGGTGCAGCCCGAGGTCGAGGTCGCCGAGCGCGAACCAGTCCTCGCCTCCGAGTTCGCCGACCACCTCGAGCGCGTGCCACGTCTCGTCGCTGCGGCCCCAGCCGCGCCGCTCGTCGGCCACGCCCGCGAGGGCGTAGAGGATCGAGTCGAGGTCCGGCGAGACGTGGAGGCCCAGCACCTCGACGTCGTCGCCGACGTTGCCGACCACGGTCGTCACCGCGGCGCCGGCCACGTCCACGACGCCGCGGACGAAGCGGGCGCCGCCGACTCCTCCCGAGAGAACCGCGACGTTCAGACGGGGCTCCTCTCGAGCTCCAAGAGGCACGCCTGCGTGCGAGGGCCCGCGCGCAGCTGGAGCCGCGTCAGGTCGTCCATCGTGTCCACGTCGTCGGCCAGGTTCGGCAGCGCGACGGACACCGCCTCCAGGCCGAGCGAGGCGGCGTGCTCCCTGAAGCGGTCGGAGCTGCTGGGGCCGTAGAGCGGCGCGAAGGCGTCGGCAGAGGGGAGGCTGAGGGCGTTCGTCGTGCCGTCGAGGGCCTCGACGAGCGCGAGGCAGCCCGCGGGCGTCGCGGCGAGCAGCGACCGGAGATCCTCCGGCACGACGCACGGGACGTCGGCGTTCACGACGATGATCCCGCCGGCCGGGACGCCGTCCAGGCCGGCCTGCACCGCGGCGCCCTGGCCTCCGCCGGGATCGGCGATCGCCTCGGCGCCGCCGTCGCGGGCCGAGGCGGCGGCCTCGTCGTCCGGCGTGACGACGCGTGTCTCCCCAACCGCGACGCACGCCGCCAGGACGTCGCAGAACATCGCGTGCGCGAGCGCGCGGCGGACGCGGCTCGAGGCATGGAGACGCGTCTTCCCCTCCGCGCCGGCGAACGGGATCACAACGGTGGCCACGGGGAGACACTAGCCCCGTGGACAACGCCGAGATCGCCCGCACCCTCGACGCGTACGCCGCGCTGCTCGACCTCGCCGGGGCGGCGCACTGGAGCGTCCGCGCCTACCGCCGCGCGGCCGACCTCATCCGGGCGACGCCGGCGCCGGTCGAGGAGCTCGTGCGCCGCGGCCGCGTGCGCGAGCTTCGGGGCATCGGCCCCGGCATCGAGCGGCGGCTGCGCGAGCTCGTGGAGACCGGCCGGATCGCCGAGCTCGAGGAGCTCGAGCGGGAGGTGGAGCCGGAGCTGGTCGCGCTCGGCCGCTACCTCGGCATCGGCCCGCAACGTCTCGTCACGCTCGGCCGGGCGCTCGGGATCAGGACGGCGGACGAGCTGCGCGCGGCCGCGGAAGCCGGGCGGCTGCGCGAGGCGCCCGGGATCGGGCCGGCGACCGAGGCCAAGGTGCTCGAGGCGCTGTCTCGGGGCCCGCAGCCGGCACGGCGCGGCCTGACCCGGAACCGCGCCTTTGCCCTCGCCGACGCGATCGCCGCGCCGCTCGACGGCGTGCTCGCGGGCGAGCTCCGGCGCGGGTGCGAGCTCGTCCACCGGCTCGTCCTGGTCGCGACCGAGCCGGGTGCGATCGACCGCTTCGTGGCCGCGCCCGAGATCGTGGCGGTGCTCGAGAACGACGGGCAGCGCGCGGTCGGGGTCACGGTGGAGGGGATCCCGGTCGAGCTCGTCGTCGCGGAGCCGCATCGGTTCGGCACGGAGCTCGTGCGCGCGACGGGCTCGGAGGAGTACGTCGCCGCGCTCGGGTCGCTTCCCGCCGCGGCGCGGGAGGAGGACGTGCACGCGCAGCTCGGCGTCCCCTGGCTGCCGCCCGAGCTGCGCGAGGCTCCGTTCCACGGCGAGCCGCCGGCGCTCGTCGAGGAGACCGACATCCGCGGCGACCTCCACTGCCACACGACCTGGTCGGACGGGAAGGCCTCGGTGCTCGAGATGGCGTCCGCCGCCCGCGACAGGGGGTACGAGTACCTCGCCATCTGCGACCACACGCCGAACGTGCGCGTGGTACCGGGGCTCGACGCCGAGGCGCTGCGGCGGCAGGCGGAGGAGATCGCCGCCGCCAACGAGGAGCTGGCGCCGTTCCACGTCCTCCGCGGCGCCGAGTGCGACATCCGTGCCGACGGCAGCCTCGATCTTCCCGACGACGTCCTCGCGGAGCTCGAGTGGGTGCAGCTGTCCCTCCACGCCGGCCAGCGCCTGCCGGGGGAGGAGCTGACGGCTCGCGTGACCGAGGCCATGCGGCACCCCGCCGTGCGCTGCCTGAGCCATCCGCGCGGTCGAATCCTCAACCGCCGCCCGCCCAACGCGCTCGACCTCGAGCGCACGATCGAGGCCGCGCTCGAGAGCAGCGTGGCGCTCGAGACGAACGGCCTTCCCGACCGGCTCGACCTCCGCGACGAGGAAGTGCGGCTCGCTGTGGAGGCGGGCGTTCCCGTCGTGTGCTCGACCGACGCCCACTCGGTGCAGGGGCTCGGCAACATGCGGCTCGCGGTGACGACGGTACGAAGGGGCTGGGCGACCGCGGCGGATGTGCTCAACACGCGGCCGCTCGCGGAGATACTCCGCCGATGACTCTGGCCGCGACGCAGAAGCTGCCCGGCCCGGCCTGGGACGAGCTACCCGACGTCGAGCTGCTCGACGAATGGCCGCCCGCGGAACCGCGTCCCGACGTCGACGTCCTCGTCGCGGTCGTCGTGCGGGTCGGCGTCGAGGAGCTCGACCTTCTCCCCGGCCTCCGCCTGGTCGCGAACTACGGCGTCGGCCACGACACCATCGACGTCGCCGCCTGCAACCAGCGCGGGGTGGCGGTGACGAACACGCCCGGCGTGCTCGACGCTGCGGTCGCGGACCTGACGCTCGCCCTGATCCTCGCCACCCGCCGGCACCTCGTCGCGTCGGACCGGTTCGTCCGCGAGGGACGCTGGCGCCGGGGCTGGGCGCGGCCCGAGCTGCTCGGGCACGACCTTGCGGGATCGACGCTCGGACTCGTCGGACTCGGCCGGATCGGCTCCGAGGTGGCCCGACGGGCCGAGGCGTTCGGGATGCGCGTCGTCCACCACCGCCGCAGCGACGGCCTGCCGCTCGACGAGCTCCTGGCCGCATCGGACGTCGTCTCGCTCCACGTGCCGCTCACCGAGGAGACTCGCGGCCTGATCTCGCGCGAGCGGCTCGCGCGCCTCTCGGACGGGGCGACCTTGATCAACACGGCGCGCGGCGCGATCGTCGACGAGGACGCGCTCGTGGAGGAGCTCGTGTCCGGCCGGATCTCCGCCGGCCTCGACGTGTTCGCCGCCGAGCCGCACGTGCCGGCGCCGCTCTGCGACCTCGCCAACGTCGTGCTCACGCCGCACATCGCGAGCGCCACCGAGGAGACGCGGGCGGCGATGACGCGCGTGGTCGTCGACAACGTGCTCGCCTTCCTCCGCGGCGACCAGCTCCCGAACGAAGTGCCCCGCTAGAGCGAGCCGGGCCGGCCGGCGGCGATCCAGTCGGCCACCTCGAACCAGTGGCTCGAGCGAAGGGCCTCGGCGACGCTCGGCTCCGTGTGCGTGGCCCAGAAGACGTGCCGCTCGAGGTCGCAGCAGATCGCGACGTCTGAGAGCGCGATGTCCGGGATGTGCATGAGCGCGTCCGCCGGCAGCCTGGCCTCGGCGACGGTGTAGTGCTTGAACTGCAGCTCTGGCGCGATCTCCATCAGCTCCGGCCAGTCTGGGCAGGTCCTCGAGCTCACGCTGTTGACGGTACCGACAGCACCCGTTTCACAATCCCCGCCAGCGTGCGGACGAACGCAGGGTCGGCGTTCGGCATCTCGATCCGCTCGAGCTCGAGCCCGAGCTCGGCCGCCTTCTCCTGCGCCTCGACGTCGAGGTCCCAGCGGATCTCGAGGTGGTCGGAGACGAAGCCGACGGGACAGACGAGAACCCGCTCCACGCCCTGCCGCCGCAGCGCCTCGAGATGGTCGAGGATGTCAGGCCCGAGCCACGGCTCGCCGGTCGGGGACTCGCTCTGGAAGGAGAAGCTCCAGTCCCGCAACCCCGCGGCCTCGGCGACGAGGCGGCTCGTCTCGAGCAGCTGATCCTTGTACGGATCCCCCTGCTCGAGGATCCGCGCCGGCAGGGAGTGCGCCGTGAAGACGACGTGCGCGTCGGCGCCGCGGACGCGGCCGGCGAGCAGCTCGACGAAGCCCGGCTCGTCGTACCAGCTCTCGACGAAGAGCAGCTCTGCTCCGCCCGCGAGCGCGCGCTCGAGCTGCTCGCGGTAGCCCGCGATCGAGAGTGCGGAGTAGTGCGGCGCGAGGACCAGGCCGACGATGTGGTCGGCCCCCGACGCGAGCCCCGCCTCGGCGGCGTCGGCGATCCGCGGCGTCCAGTGCTTCATCCCGGTGAAGACGGGAAGGCCGAGCTCGGCCTCCAGGGCGGCTCGGGTCTGCTCGGTGATCGCGTTGAGGGGCGAGGAGTCCTCGATCCCCAGCCGTCGGTAGCGCTCGACGAGGTCTGCGAGGTGCTCGGGCGCGACCGGCCGGCCGCCGCGGATGTCGGCGTAGTACGCCGGAACGTCCGAGAGCCGCTCCGGGGAGCCGTACGCCATGAGCACGACCGCGGCCTTCACGAGGGCCGACCGTAGCTGCGGACGAGCTCGGCGAGCCGCGTCAGGACGTCGGGATCCGTCTGCGGCAGGACGCCGTGCCCGAGGTTGAAGACGTGGCCCACCCGGCCGCCCGCCCGGCCGAGGACGTCCAGCGCCGCCGCCTCGACCCGCTCCCACGGGCCGAGCAGCACCGCGGGCTCGAGGTTCCCCTGCAGGGCCCGATCCTCGCCGATGGCGGCCCAGGCGTCGTCGAGCCGGGTGCGCCAGTCGACGCCGATCGCGCTGCCGCCGGCGCGCGCCATCTCGGCGAGCAGCTGCGTGGTCGTGCCGGTGCCGAAGTGGATCGTCGGCACGCCGGCGGCCTCGAGCACGCGCGAGGAGTACGGGGCCACGAACTCGGCGTAGTCGGCGACGGAAAGCGCGCCGACCCAGGAGTCGAAGAGCTGGATCGCGTCGGCGCCGGCCGCGGCCGTCGCTGCGACGTAGGGCGCGAACTGCTCCGTCAACCGCTCCATCAGCGCGTGCCACGTGGCGGGCTCGCGGTACATCAGCGATTTCGTCCTCACGAAGTCGCGACTCGGCCGGCCCTCGACGAGGTAACCCGCGACGGTGAACGGCCCGCCGCAGAAGCCGACCAGCGCGCGCTCCGGCTCGAGCTCCGCCCGCACGAGCCGTACCGCGTCGAGGATCGGGCCGGCCCACTCCTCCGGCGCCGCCGCCCGGAGCCGCTCGACCGCGGCCGCCGAGTCGATCCGCTCCTCCACCACCGGCCCGACGCCCTCGACCAGCTGGACGTCGACCCCCATGCCGAGGACGGGCGACATGATGTCGGCGAACAGGACGGCTGCGTCGACGCCGTGTCGCCGCACCGGCTGCAGCGTCACCTCGGCGCAGAGCTCCGGCGTCCCCGCGATCTCGAAGAAGCCGTGCCGCTCGCGCAGCGCGCGGTACTCCGGCAGCGAGCGGCCCGCCTGGCGCATGAACCAGACCGGCGTGCGCTCGGCCGGCTCGCGGCGCAGCGTGCGAACGAGAAGCGGGGCCGCGCTCAGACCTTGATCGGCTCGCGGCCCTGCTCGCGGAGCATGCGGGTGAGCCCTTCCTCGAGCGAGACCTCGGGCTCCCAGGCGAGCAGCTGCCGCGCGCGCGTGATGTCGGGCTTGCGCTGCATCGGGTCGTCGATCGGCAACGCCTCGAAGACGATCTCGCTCGACGTACCGGTGATCCGCTTCACGATCTCCGCGAGTTCGAGCACCGTGCGCTCGTCGGGGTTGCCAAGGTTGACCGGCAGGTGCTCGCCGCTCTCGGCGAGGAGGACGAGCCCGCGCATCAGATCGTCGACGTAGCAGAAGCTCCGCGTCTGCGTCCCGTCGCCGTAGATGGTGAGCGGCTCCTGCGCGAGCGCCTGGCGGACGAAGTTCGAGACGGCGCGCCCGTCGTTCGGCCGCATCCGCGGGCCATACGTATTGAAGATCCGGACGATCGCCGTGTCGACGCCCTGCTGGCCGTGATAGGCCATGGTGAGCGCCTCGGCATACCGTTTCGCCTCGTCGTAGACGCCGCGCGGCCCGATCGGGTTCACGTGCCCCCAATACGTCTCCGGCTGCGGATGCACCTGCGGGTCGCCGTAGACCTCGCTCGTCGACGCCGTGAGGAAACGGGCGCGCTTGAACTTCGCGAGCCCGAGCGCGTGGTGTGTGCCGTAGGAGCCGACCTTCAGCGAGTGCAGCGGCATGCGGAGGTAGTCCTCAGGGCTGGCGAGCGCCGCGAAGTGGTAGACGAAGTCGATCGGCTCGTCCACGAAGAGCGGCTCCGACACGTCGTGCGGGACGAACTCGAAGGCGTCGTCGTGGATGTGCTCGATGTTGGCGAGCGAGCCGGTGACGAGGTTGTCGACGCAGATGACGCGGAGGCCGCGCTCCAACAGGTAATCGCAGAGGTGCGAGCCGAGGAAACCTGCTCCCCCGGTGACGAGCGCGGTTGGCACGGCCCGATGCTAGCTGAGCTATTTGAGGTCTTTGTTCGATTCCATGTCGAACCACATCGCGAAAAGCGTGAACTGCAGGCCCGAGATGACGAGCAGCGCGACGAGGACGACGGTCGCGACGGGGATCGAGTCGCCCGCGATCCGGAAGGCGACGACCACGAAGCCGAGGCCCACGCCGGCGACCGTCGCGATGAAGCCCATCACGTAGAAGAACACGAGCGGATGGAAGTCGCGCTTCACGTACTTCTCCCACAGCCGCCAGAAGAAGCCCTTCAGCAGCAGCCAGGCGATCCGCGGCACCACATGGCGGTAGCGCATGTTCGAGCGCTCGCCGACGCCGTAGATCGGGCGCGAGGGGAAGTCGCGCACGCGGGCGTTCCAGACGTTGAGGTGGACGAGCATGTCGTTCGGGAAGCCGTAGCTCGTGTAGACCCCGTCGAGATCGAGTAGCTCGAGCATCTCGCGGGAGATGACGGTGTAGCCGGACTGCGAGTCCGCCACGTGCCAGTAGCCGGAGGCGACCTTGGTCAGCATCGAGAGGATCGCGTTGCCGAAGAAGCGAGTCTTGGGAATGAGCTGGAACGCCTGGCCGGTGAAGAGGCGGTTCGCCTTCGCGTAGTCGAGCTCACCCCGCGCGACCGGCTCGACGAGGGTCGGCAGGTCGTCGGGATCCATCTGGTTGTCGCCGTTCATCACCACGACCACGTCGAGCCCTTCCGCGAGCGCGCGACGGTACCCGGTGAGGGTCGCCGCGCCGACGCCGCTCCGCCGCTCGTGCGTCAGCACCTCCACGCGGGGGTCGCCGAGCTCCTGCGCTCGCTCGCTCGTCCGGTCCGACGAGCCGTCGTTCACGACGATGATCCGGTCGACGAGGGGCGGGATCCCGCCGAGCGTCGCGCCGATCAGCGCCTCCTCCTCGAATGCGGGAACCACGACCCCGACGCGCTTCCCCTCGAACACGCCGAGAGCCTAAGTCAGCCGCCGTTGTGAGGCGTGATGCGCGGCACCACGGCGTCCCACAGCAACGCCGCGATCACGCCCAGGATGAGGCCGATCAGCGCGGCGACGACGACGGTGTTGCGCCGGCTGCGCGCCGTGATCTTCTGGGCCGCCGCACCGACGAGAACCCGGGGCTTCTCCACCTGCTTCGCCTGCGACAGCAGCTGGGTCGCAGCGAGCTTGTCCTGCTGATCCGTGCGGAGCGTGGTCGTGAGGAACAGCTTGTCGGTCGACGAGATGGAGGGGTCGGCCAGTGCGTGCGTGATCGTCTTGATGTCCCCGTTGTCGAACTCGATCTGCTTGCTCAGGGTCGAGATCTTCTGATCCGCGTACGTGCCGAGCTTCTTCACGGCGGCGTTGGCGAGCCCGTTCGCTGCGCACTGCGCGACCTTCGCCTTCTTCGCCTGCACGGCGAGCTGGACGTACGGGTTCTGGCCGTTCTTCGTCAGTGCCCCGGTGACCGCCTTCGTCGAGATCCCCTTGCGAAAGTCTCGCACGGTCGCCTTGCAGTGAGCCGCGACGGCGTTCTGGACCTGCTGGGTGTGGACGACCGTGCCGACCGTGGACGGGTTCGTCTGCGGCGACTGGAGCGCGACGCTGCCGCTCGCGGAGTACGGCTGGCCGAGGTAGAGCGTCGCCGCCGCCGAGTAGACCTGGGTTCCGCCGAGCGAGATGAGGTAGCCGATCACCGCTCCGGCCAGGAGCCCGGCCAGGAGCAGCCACCAGCGGACGGCCAGCAACCGGACGTACTTCGCGAAGTCGACCTCCTGCTCGGCCTCCGGATCGAAGCCGCGCGAAGGGGGAGCAGGCGCAGTCACGAGGGGCGACGATAGCCGACGGGCATGAAGGCGCCTCTTAGGAAAAGGTTCAGCGCGCGAGGCGCCGGTGGTGGGAATGCCGGGGCTCGACGGCGTAGATGCGTGAGAAGCCGTTCAGGAGCAGCCGCATCCCGTTGCCCGAGACCGGCACGTACTGGCCGTGCGGGAAGGTCAGCACCGGGTGGCCGGTGCGGATGTTCACGCCCACGATCCGGTGC
This sequence comes from Gaiellaceae bacterium, assembly GCA_035764085.1. Taxonomy (GTDB): domain Bacteria; phylum Actinomycetota; class Thermoleophilia; order Gaiellales; family Gaiellaceae; genus Palsa-739. The sequence continues at coordinate 9,289 of DASTZY010000032.1, read as the reverse complement.
GAGAAGCTGCCGACGTAGGCGACGCGGTCGACGATCACGGCTGCGCCCGAGATCGGGCCTCCGGTCGGCACGCGCCACCGCACCCGCCCGGTCGCGGCCGAGACACCGTAGAACCAGCCGTCGTAGGAGCCGAAGCAGACCGTCCCGTGGGACACGGCGGGCGAGGAGTAGACGTAGTACCCGGCGGTGACACGCCAGAGGTAGCGGCCGCTCGTCGAGAACGCCGTCAGCGAGTTGCCGGTCGACGAGGGGACGAAGACGCGGCCCTTGCCGACCGCCGGCGTGCCGTAGATCTTCCCGTTCACGCTGCCGACCCAGCGGGTCGCGCCGGTCCTCGGCGAGAGCGCCCAGAGCCGCCCGCCGTAGTCGCCGATGAAGAGCCGCGAACCGGCGATGGCCGCGCTCGAGGTGATCTTGGCGCCGAGGTACCGCTTCCAGCGCAGCCGGTGCCGGCGCAGGTCGAGGGCGTACATCGCGCCGCCGGCCGTGCCGAAGTAGTCGATCCCGTCGACGACGACCGGCGATGACTCGATGGCCGAGCCGGCGTTCCAGCTCCAGCGCAGGTGCCCGCTCGTGCGGTCGAGGACGTAGACGTTGCCGGCCATCGTGTGGTAGACGATCTCGTCCCCGTCGACCGCCGGCGAGGACGCCATCCGCGGGGAGCCCGGCGTGTCGTGCCGCCACGCGAGCTTGCCGGAGCGCATCGAGAGCGCCTGCACCGTCCCGCGCTGGTTCCCGATGTACGCGAAGCCGTTCCAGACGACCGCCGGGAACTCGATCAGGTGGCCCATGCCACGGCTCCAGACCAGCCGGAACGGCGGGCGTAGGCGGATCTCGGCCGGCGCCTGCGTCCGCGCCTCGGTAGCCCCGTAGACGGGCCACTGGAGGGACGGCTGATAGATGCGCAGGGTCTGCCGGTAGCGGTGCCGGAAGTTGACCCGGAAGGTGGCGGGCGTGTACCCGCGCGCCGACACCGTGACCCTGAGCCGGCGCCGCGGCGCCTTGAACACCGTGACGCCGTGGCGGTTGGCTCGCTCGCTGTAGCCACGGAGCGTCACGCGCGCGCCCCGCACGCGCACACGGCGGTCGCCGTCGAGGATGGTGACGCTGAGATTCGGGTGGTGCCGGGCCACCGGATGCGTCGTCCTGGGCTTCGGCTTCGGCGGCTTCGCCTGCGTGGTGGTCGGCGCGGCGCTGTGCCGGCTGCCGCCGCAGCCTGCGAGCAGCGCCACCATCGCAGCGAGGACGAGGAGGCGCGCGGTCACGCGTGCTCCCCGATCGCGAGCTCGCGGTAGCCGGTGAGCCAGAGCGGCTCGCCGTCGATGTCCCGCAGGATCACGTTGTCGTCCGGGAAGTGCGGCACCTGCTCGCCGATCTCGTCCAGCCGGCCGAGCGTTGCCAGAACCTGCGCCTCGGCCATGTTGGCTCCGCCCGCCGCGAGGGCCGACGTGGCCGCGACGTGCCGCACGTTGATCTCCGTCACCTTGAGCGCGCCGGTGCGGTCCTCGCGCAGGTCGACGGTGAGGAGGCCGTGCGCGCGCTCCCCCGTGAGCCCGGCGACGAAGCGGACCGCCTGCTCGGCGAGCGCCCGCGCCCGCTCGTCGTTGACGAGCCGGCCGCGGTTGATGTTGCCGGTGACGCCCGACACGGCGAGGTGCCCCATGAAGTACTCGAGCCGCTCGTAGCAGCCCGCCTTGAGCAGCTCGTCCTCGTGGAAGAGGAGCGAGCAGGCGATGTTCCGTCCCGGCAGGTGCTCGGCGAGCATGTAGCTGGGGATCCCCGGGTTGAGGTAGGCCCACGCGTACGCCTCCTCCGGCTCGGTCACCTGGATCGAGCCGATCCCGCTCGAGGAACCGTCGGAGTAGTCGCGCAGCCAGACGGGCCCGCCGTTGAGGTCGAGCTCGCTGCGTGCGAGCAGCTCGTCCCGGCTGGCGACGCGGAATCGGGGCACGAGGCCGGTCTCCCGCAGCGCGTCGTACAGCTTGGCCTTGCTGATCGCGATCTCCACGAGGCGGGGCGGCGGCAGCAGCGTCGGCACCGGGAACTCGCGCCCGCTCCAGAACAGCACCTCCGCCTCCGGGCCGACGAGCGCCGCGTCGATCTCCTCGCGCCTGCAGATGTCCGCGACGAGCTCCTCGTAGCCGGGATCGCTCGGCTCGGACACGCGGTAGACGCGGTCGTAGAGCCCCTCGTAGAAGCCGTACCAGTTGCCACCGCGGTCGGCACCGACGAGCGTCGCGTGGGAGAAGGCGGCGCTCGCCCGCAGCGAGCGGACGATGGCCCTGGGCGTGACGCCGCACGCGCCGGTGACGAGGATGTTCAGCGGCGCCACTGTGGTCGAGGATACTCCGGGCCTGTTACGACGTCGTGTGCCATCCGCCCGTCTCTCCCTTGTACGTGCCGCGGAAGAGGGCGAACGGCGTCCGGGCGAGGATCTTGAGGTCGAGGAGCGGCGAGCGGTGCTCGACGTACCAGACGTCGAGCTCGATCCGGTCGGCCCAGGGAAGGGACGCGCGGCCGTTGACCTGGGCCCAACCGGTGATCCCCGGCTTCACGTCGAGCCGGTGCCACTGGTGCTCGTCGTACTGCTCCACCTGGTAGCGGAGGGTCGGGCGCGGACCGATCACGCTCATCTCGCCGCGGACGACGTTCCACAGCTGCGGCAGCTCGTCGAGCGAGAGCTTGCGCAGCAGACGGCCGGTGCGCGTGATGCGCGAGTCGCCGCGGTCGACCGCGAGCCCGGCGCCCATCGTCTCGGCGCCGACGACCATCGTCCGCAGCTTCAGCAGCTCGAAGTCGACGCCGTCGCGACCCACCCGCGTCTGCCGGTAGAGGATCGGGCCGCCGTCCTCCAGCTTGATCGCAACCGCCGCGAGGGCGAGAAGCGGCGACGCGACGAGCAGTGTCCCGCCCGCGATCGCGAGATCCGCGGCGCGGTTCACGCCAGCTCCTCGCGGTGCGGCGCCCACGTCGCCGGCACGCCGCGCCGGAGGTAGTTCCAGAGCGCGACGACCGTAGCCCAGGTGATGAGGACGTAGTAGCGCGCGATCCCGACGCCGCCGAGCGCCGCGGCGAGGAGGCCGAGCTGCAGGCCGAGGAAGACGGCGTAGACCGCGCCATGGCCGAGCAGGGCGAACGAGCTGCCGAGCAGGATCAGGTGGAGCACTCCGCTCGCGTAGCGGAGGTGGCGGTGCGACAGGAGCGCGATCAGGTAGCCGGGAGACTGGCCGCGCAGCATCCGCCCGCGCAGGACGATGAGCCACGAGTGCTCGAACATGCGCACCTTGCGCCGGTACTCGGTCTCGTTCGTCGGCGTCGGGCGCTCGGCGGCGAGCGCCTCCGGCTCGTAGACCGCGCGCCCGCCTCGCTGCACCAGGAGGTAGGGGAGCGAGAGGTCGTGCCCGAAGCGCGGATCGACCTCGACGTAGTCCGCGCGTCGCAGTGCGTAGATGGCGCCGTTGCCCGCCGTGACCGAGCCGAGCCGCGACTCGCCCGCGCGGGTCGCGAGCTCGTAGCGCCAGTAGACGCCCTCCTTGTTCTTCCCGTCCGGCGACTCGAGGCCGAGGCGGCCGCAGATGTACGCGACGCCCGGATCCGCGAGGTTGCGGACGAGCTTGCGCAGCGCGTCGGGAGCCCAGGTCGCGTTCGCGTCGGAGAAGGCGACGACCTCCGACTCGGTCGAGCGCACGGCGGCGTCCTGGGCCGCGACCTTGCCCCCGCGCGGGTTGCGGATCACCCGGGCGCCGGCCGCCTCCGCGAGCTCCTCGGTCCGGTCGGTGGAGGCGTCGGACGTGACGACGAGCTCGAGCAGCTCGGGCGGATAGTCGAGCGCGCGCAGGTTCTCGAGCCGCCGCTCGATCGCGTCCTCCTCGTTGTACGCGGTCACGATCACGGCGATCGACGGGAGGTAGGCGTCGTCCCGCGCGATCTCGCGGGTGTGCACGCGCGAGGCGAGCGCGACGGTGAGCGGATAGAGCGCGTGCGTCCACGCGAGCGCGGCGAGCGAGCCCCAGAAGAGGACGACGGCCACGACCATCGCGGGCGAACGCTAGCGGCGGAGAGGGCGGGCTAGTTGCCCCAGGGGCCGTAGCGGAGCTTCGGCGACGGCGGGTTGAGCGAGAAGCCGAGCGAATTGCCCGAGCCGGCGGCGGTCGCACGCAGCCAGTCCTTCCTGGTCGCGTGCATCCTGAGCTTGGCCTTGAAGATGCCCGCGGCGTTCGCGCGGATCCTGGCCACGGTCCGCCAATGCCCGTGCGTTCCGACGCGGCGCTGGATCGTCACGACGCGCTTGTTGCTCGTCGCGTCGCGTCCCCAGACATTGACGTTGCCGCGGCCGAGATAGGCGACGAAGGGGAAGCGGAACGCGGTGCGCACCGGCTTGGCGCGCGCGCGAGCGAGCGACTTGGCATGGAAGTAGAGGCCGCTCTGGTACGGGCTCTTGCCGCCCTTGTCCTCGAGGCCGAACCAGGTCACGAGGGAGACGCCGGAGCGCCACATCTGGTAGAGCGCCTCGGCCGTCCAGCGCGACGCGAGCCCGATCGGTGCAGCGTGGCGGCGCGGCGGCTTCGTGTCCCAGCTGAACTCCGTGACCCAGAACTGGACGCCGTGCCTCGACGTGATCCGGTGCAGCTTCAGCGCCGTGCGGAGGACCGACCGCATCTCGGGCAGGTCGCCGAGCGAGACGTCGTTCTTGTGCCTCGCGTGGCCGAAGGGCCCGTTGAACGAGTACGGGTGATGCGCCCAGACGTCGAAGTTCGCCTTCGTCTTGCAAGTCCGGTGGGGCCTGCGCAGCGCCTTCTTCTTCGCCTTCGGATTGCCCATGGAGACGCAGAGCATCGAGCGCATGTAGGTCAGCGGCGAGACCGAGTACCACGTCTTCCCCTTGTTGCCGAACGGGTCGAGCCCGCCGGCGACCACGAGGTCAGCCCTGCTGACGGCGTGGACGGACTTCGCGACCGCGTTGACCATCGACCGGTAGGTGGCCGCGCTCACGGGCGACAGGTCCTGGCTGAGGTTCGGCTCGTTCCAGACCTGGAAGACGTGGACGGCGGGTACTCCGCTGGTCTTGCCGTTGTAATGCAGCGCAATCGCCTTGGCAAAGTCCTGCAGCGCGGAGATCTTCGGCGTGAACACGCGCTTGCCGTGCTTGGTGGCGAGAGCCCAGTCGGGTGCCCGGGCGATGTCGAGGATCGGCGTCACACCGGCGTCCTCCGCGGCCTGGACCGTACTGTCGAGCCAGCCCCACGAATAGCCCGCCGAGGTGGGATCGGCCGCGTCGAAGCCTGCCGGGGGATTGCCCGGGGCGATCGAGTTCCAGGCGGCGATCATCCGGACGTAGGAGGCGCCCGCGGCCCGGGCCTTCTCGAATCCAATCGCGCGCTCGGGCCCTGTGAACGTGAACGGGTCGTCGAGGGACGTGCGCAGGGGAAGCGTCCCGTGCGTCGCGTACGTGCGACCGGAATGCCTGGCGCTAGCGAAGCCGGCTGAAGCCGTGACGGCCGCGAGACAGACGAGTGCGCCCGCCGCGGCGAGGTAGCGTGCGATGACCCCCATCGCCGGACACGCTACCGCGGGTCGGGATTCACCAAACGGATCTTTGCGGACTTCTTACACCCTGTCCGCGCGACGCCGTTCGGCGGGCGTCGGGACGGGCCGGCTAGTTGCCCCAGGGGCCGAAACGCTGGTTCTTCGGCACCGTGAGCGAGAAGGCGAGGGAGTTCCCGGAGCCGGCCGCGGTTGCCCGCAGCCAGTCGCCCTTGGCAGCCTTCAGGCGCAGCGTCGCCAGGAAGATCCCGTAGCGATTCGGCCGGATCTTGGCGACCGCGCGCCACCCGCCGTGCGTGCCGTGGCGCCGCTGGACCGTCACGAGCGTCTTGTTGCTCGTCGCGTTCCGCCCCCAGACGCGCACCGTCCCCTTGCCGAGGTACGCGACGAAGGGGAAGCGGAACGCCGTCCGCATCGGCTTCGCGCGGGCCTGCTTCAGCGACTTCGCGTGGAAGAAGAGCCCGGACTGGTAAGGGCTCGGGCTCGCCTGGTCCTGGAGCAGGAACCAGGTGGCGAGACTGACGCCCGAATGCCACATCTGGTACATCGACTCTGCGGTCCAGCGCGCCTCGAGGCTGAGGGGCACCGCATGCTTTCGCGGCGGGTTGGTGTCCCAGCCGATCTCGGTGACCCAGAACTGGACGGAGTGCGAGGAGACGATGCGGTGCAGCTTCACGGCGCTCTTCAAGAGCGCCTTCATCTTCGGCAGGTCGCCGAGCGAGACGTCGTCCGTGCGCTTGGCGTGCCCGAACGGGCCGCCGAACGTGTACGGGTGATGCGACCAGACGTCGATGTGGACCTTCGTCGAGCACGTCGCGCGCGGATGCGCGCCCTTCGAGATGCAGAGGAACGAGCGCATGAAGGCGAGCGGAGCCTGCGAAACGAACGTCTTGGCCAGGTTCTCGAACGGATCGAGCCCGCCGGCGACGACGAGGTTCGCGGAGTCGACTCGATGCACGGCGTCGGCGAACGCGTTCACCATACCCCGGTACGTGGAGGCGGCCTTCACGGGCGAGAGGTCGAGGCTCAGGTTGGGCTCGTTCCAGACCTGGAACACGCGCACCGGAGGCTCCCCGTCGCTCCCGTCGTAGCGGAGCGCGAGCGCCTTGGCGAAGTCGGCGAGCTTGGCGGCGCTCGGCGCGCCCGCGGTCCGGCCGGTGCCCTGTCGCGCGAGCGCCCAGCCGGGAGCGCTGGTGACGTCCAGCATCGGGATCAGCCCGTTGTCCTCGATCGCCGAGACGCTGTTGTCCAGCCAGCCCCACGTGTAGCCGGGCGAATCAGGATCGGTCGGGACGAAATCGCTGTCGGGGCGCGTCTTCGGCGCGATCTCCGACCAGGGCACCACGAGCCGGACGTAGCTCGCGCCCGCGGAGCGCGCCATCTTGAAGGCCTCGGACTGATCCGCACCGGTGAAGGTGAACGGGTCGAGCAGCGAGGTGCGCAGGGGCAGCGTCCCCTTGGTGGTGTACGTGTGGAGCTGCTGCGTGCGGTGCGTCGCCTCGGCCCTGCCGGCGCTCGCGCGGCTCGCCGTCCCACCGGCGAGTACGAGCAGGCAGACGCAGATACCTGCGCCAACGCCCCACAGCGACCTCCGCGAGACCCTCAACAGCACGGCGGCACACGCTAGCTGACGCATCGGAGGATCCGTTGTCGATCCTAACGAAGGCTTCACATCCGCACGGCGGCCGCTCAGCGCGATTTCACGGGAAGGGGGCTACACTCGTCCGTCGTGAGGGCTGACGAAGGACTGACGTCAGCCGCCGTCGCGACCGGCCGCCCGACTCGCGGCGTCCGGCTCCGCTGGCATGTGGGAACTGGCGTCTTCTGGCTCCTCGGCTCGGCCGTCGTCACCCTGGCGCAGCCCGGAGCCGACCGGCGGCTGGCAGCGCTGGGCACCGCCGCGGTTGCGATCGCGGCCATCCTCCTCGTCAGCGTTCTGACCGAGGACACCGAGCGCCGCTACTGCCGGTCGCTCATCGCGGGGATGATCGCCGTCCCGGTCGCGTCCACCTGGCTCCTGGAGCACATCATCGGGAAGCTGAGTGACTTTGCGACCGCCGGCTTCGAGACCCGGATCGGCCTTCCGCTCATGTTCGTGCTGTTCGCGCCACTCGTCGCTGGCGCGCTTCCTGACGACTTCCGCCGCCCGTACGCCGTCTGGGAACGGAGGGCAGTGCTCGTACGGCAGGCGCGACCGATGGACTGGATCGTGCTCGCGTATGTCGCTCTGATCGTGCCCGGTCTCGCGCTCGGGATCGCACATCACGCGTCGAAGACCTACATCGCGCAGGACCTCGGCCTGGTCGTCTTCTTCGCGTTCATGTACCTGGCCGCGCGCCTGGTCGCACCGGAAGCCGCGCGCGCCTCGGCAGGGGAGCTAACGGCCCTGCTGCTGCTGCTCGGGATTGCGAACGTCCTGTTCCTCGGTCAGGTCACGCCTCCGCTGTACACCTTCCTCGGCGCCGCGTGCGCCGCTGCCGTCGGATTCCTCATCCTCCGACCGCGGGACGCCGGTCTTCTGTCCGTCGGTCTCGCCGTCGTGCTGCTCGTCAACCAGGCGGTGGCCGTCAGGGACGGGTCCGGCTCGACGACGGCCGTGGAGCTTGCGGGAGCCCTCGCGGTCCTCGCCTACCTCGCTGTCCGCCGGTGGCGTCTTCTACCGCTGTGGCTCGTCGTCGCCCTTGCGGTAGTCGGGCTCGTCGGATTCGTCGGCTTCACCGCCGACGGTCGCACGCTCCAGGGTCAGTATCAGGGCTTTGATCCCTCGAACACGGGCCGCACCTTCGAGGCGGAGAAGGTGCGCAGCGCCGTCAAGAGCTCGCCGTCGTCGCTCGTCCTCGGGCGAGGCTTCGGCGCAACGATCGACGAGACGCAAGCACCGGTCGTCTTCCAGCAGTCACTGCTCAGCGGCGGACGGGACCTCGCGCACGTACAGGAGGTGCACCTCCTCCCGTTCGAGTTCCTGCTGAAGAACGGCCTGCTCGGATTCGTCTGGCTGGGCGCATTCGTCGTAGCGCTCGCCGTGCTCGGCGTCGGCGCTCTGGAGATGGCCAGCAGCCGGCGGGACCCGAGCTTGATCATCTACGGGGTGCTACCCCTGATCGGTCTCGCCGTGGGCCTTTCTGCAGCGACCCACGTCCAGGTCAATCCGTTGAACGCCTTTTCCATCGGTGTTCTGTCGACATCTCTGGCTCGCAAACGCTCCCCTGTACCTCGTCCTGCATTGACCCTTGCCGCGGCTGCGCTCGCCTGCGCCGCGCTCGGCGCCGTCGTGTTGACGAGGCCGCTCAGCCTGCCGAGCGCAGGGCCGATGAGCGGGGCGCGTGTCGACGACCTCCTGTTCAGCTTCCCGCTCGACTACCACGTGCGCTACTTCACCAGCTCGGACCCCGCGGTCACCGGTGCTCGCGGCACGCGCGTACACGGCGTCGTGGTGGCTAGCTACCCGCTGGAGAAGAGCCCGGAGTTCGGCGCATTGGGGTCGAGGCTACGCCGGTTCGGCGTTCTCTTCGAGCTATATCGGGCACCCCGCCACCTCCCCGGCCGCCGACCACGCCCAGTGGCGTTGCCGTTGTCCATCTCCGACCTTCATGCGGGACCCCTGTTCTTCACGGTGAACGGTCACAACTACCAGGCGATCGCGTGGGCCGACAAGGATGCGCCGAACGCGAGCCGAGAGGCGCTGTACGCGCTCGTGTCCTCCATCCAGACGAGGTAGCTCACACACCTGACCGGCGCGTGGCTC
>DASTZY010000031.1:0-3495 GCA_035764085.1 Gaiellaceae bacterium | reverse complement strand
CTCGATCCCGCTCCCGCCCATCACGGTTTCGGCCCCGTAGTTCTTGCACGCCTCGACCTTCGCCATCGGCGCGTCCTCCGGGACGAAGATGCGCGCCCCGATGCCCGCGGCGCGCGCCGCCCAGGCGACGGCCTGCCCGTGGTTCCCGGCGCTCGCCGCGACGACGCCCGCCGCCCGCTCCCGCTCGCTCAGCGAGCCGATCTTGTTGACCGCGCCGCGCACCTTGAACGCGCCGGTGCGCTGGAGGTTCTCGGCCTTGAGCAGGATCGGCCGGCCGACGAGCCGCGAGAACGTCTCGGAGGGGTACACCGGGGTGATCCGCGCGACGCCGTGGATCCGCCGCCGGGCCTCCTCGATGTCAGCGTGTGTGGGACCGGTCTCCGTCTTCAACGTGAAACACCTTCTCCATGATCTCTCGAACGGCGGTGAGCGGGTCGAGCTCCCTGCGCGTGACCTCGTCGAGCAGCCGCAGGAGCTCCGGATCGTCGGCCACAGCCTGCTCCAGGTGCTGCTTTGCCCGGGCCGACGCGACCGCGAACACCTCGCCCGCCAGGTTCCGGCGCCGCCGTTCCTCGAGGCCGCCGTCGCGCTCGAGATGCTCGCGGTGCCGCGCGAGCTCGGCCCACAGCTCGGGCACGCCCTCGCCGCGCGTGGCCTCCGTGAGGACGATCGGCGGCTGCCACTCGCGCTCGCGGTCGAGCGAGAGGATCGAGCGCACCTCGTTCACCATCGTCTTCGCGGCCGGGTGGTCGCGCTTGTTGATCGCGATCACGTCCGGGATCTCCATGATCCCCGCCTTCAATGCCTGGACGGCGTCGCCCGAGCCGGGCATGAGCACGAGGAGGACGGTGTCGGCGATCCCGATCACCTCCACCTCGCTCTGCCCCGCGCCGACGGTCTCGAGGAAGACGACGTCCTTACCGGCCGCGTCGAGCACGAGCATGGCCTGCAGCGCGGCCTCGGCGAGCCCGCCGAGGTGGCCGCGCGTCCCCATCGAGCGGATGAAGACGCCGGGGTCGAGGAAGTGGTCGCTGAGGCGGATCCGGTCGCCGAGCAGCGCCCCGTGCGTGAACGGGCTCGACGGGTCGACGGAGACGACGCCGATGGTGATCTCCCTCTCGCGGACGTGCCGGATCAGCGCCGAGACGAGGCTCGACTTGCCGACGCCCGGGGGCCCGGTGACCCCGACCGAGTACGCGGAGCCGGTCTCCGGATAGAGGTCGGCCACGACGCCGTACGCGAGCGGGTCGCCGTCCTCCACGAGCGAGATCGCGCGCGCGAGCGCACGCCGGTCTCCGTCACGGACGCCCGCCGCCAGGTCTTCCCGAGTCCAGTCGCGGCGCCCGGCCACCGCGCGGGATGCTAGTTGGCGGCTGCCACCTGCGCGCTCTCGTGACGGACCTCGGCCTCCGAGGCCGTCTCTCCTCCGAGGTCGCGCGCCATCAGCCACCCGGCGAACGCGGAGACGACCAGGAACCCGGCCGAGGCCGCCCAGATCCACCGCGCCCCGACCCGGTGGAGGAAGAGGCCGCCGATCGCGTTGCCGACGCCCACGAGGACGTAGGTGACGCTCATCACGAAGGTGAGCGCCCGGCCGCGCAGCAGGTCGAAGGTGCCGCGCTGGACGAGCAGCGCGTTACACGCGATCGCCGCGCCGTCGCCGATGCCGAGAACGACGATGCAGACGGTCGCCACCCACACGGTCGGGCTGACGGCGACGGCCAGGGAGCCGACGGCCATGAGGAGCAGTCCTCCGCCGTACACGCGGGCGACGCCGTACCGTCCGAGCAGCGGAGCGCTGCTGAAGCTCCCGAGCACGAGGCCGACTCCGGTCGCGCCGTAGAGGAGGCCGTACCCGACGTCGCCGCTCGACAGGGTGTCCTTGGCAAGGAAGATCGTCGCGACGTTGCTGGCCCCGAGCGCGAACGAGGCGATGCCCCACGCGACGAGGACGGCGCGCATCGAGGGTGACCGAAGCGCGGCGCCGAAGCCGTCGCGGAGGTCGCGCCAGTGGCCCCGCGACAGCGCGCGCTCGCTCTGCAGCAGGTGCGGCGGGATCCGGACGATGAGCGCGATCGAGACGGCGAACGACACCGCGTTGATCGCGTACGCCGCCGACGGGCCGGCTGCGGCCGTCAACGCTCCGCCGACGAGCGGCCCCACGGCCCAGCTCGCGTTCTCGACCGTCTGGAGCAGCGCGTTCGCGCTGGGTAGCTCCTCGTCCGGGACGAGGTTCGGGATGCCGGCGTAGACGGCAGGGCGGAAGAAGCCGGTGGCGAGGCCGGCCACCAGCGCGAGCAAGACGACCGTCTCGGCGTTCGTGGCGAAGGGCAGCGCCGCGAAGACGGCGACGCGGACGGCGTCGGCGGCGATCATCAGCGACCGCCGCTCGAGCCGGTCGAGCAGCGGTCCGAGCAGCAGCCCGACGACGATCGTCGGCAGGAACTCGACGACGAGGACGGCGCCGACCCAGAGGCTGGAGTACGGCGAGCCGCTCGTCCGGTCCTTGACGTCGATCGCGAGCGCGACCGCTGCGAGGAGCGTCCCGACGCTCGAACCGAGGGTCGCGAAGAACAGGTTGCGGAACCCCGACAGCCTGAGCGGCGCGAGCTGGGCAGACGTGACTCTCACCACGAGCTTGGGCCCGAACGTACCACCTGCGCCCGCTGGTTACGAGACGCCTGAAAGGACGTGTCCCAAAGAGACACCGAAGCGCTCGTTCTCCTCGGGGGTGCCCACCGTGACCCGGATCGCCTCCGGCGCACCGAAGCCGTCGAGCGGCCGGACGATGACGCCTTCGCGCTGCAGGCGGTCGAACATGGCCCGGCCTCCGCCGACGTCGGCGAAGAGGAAGTTGCCGCGGGACGGCCCGGCGGGCTCGAGGCCGTGGCCGCGCAGGATCTCGGCCAGCCGGTCGCGCCCGGCTGCGTTGAGCTGCCGCCGCCGCGCGATCTCCTGCTGGTCGTCGAGGCTCGCCAGCGCGGCGGCCTGCGCCGTTGCCGCCACGTCGAACGCCCGCCGGACCTTGCTCGTCGCTGCGGCGACGTCCGCCGGCGCCGCGGCCCAGCCGACCCGGAGGCCGGCGAGCCCGTAGATCTTCGAGAACGTCCGCAGCACGACGATGCGGCGCCCCTCGCGGAAGAGCTCGAGGCCGTCGGCGTAGTCCGGGTCGTCGATGTACTCGAAGTAGGCCTGGTCGAGGACGCAGAGGACGTGCTCCGGCAGGCGGTCGAGGAAGGCGAGCAGCTCCTCCCGTCCGTTCGCCGTCCCGGTCGGGTTGTTCGGGTAGCAGACGTAGACGAGCTTCGTCCGCGGGCCGATCGCGGCAAGCAGCCCCTCGAGGTCGTACGTGTGGTCGCGCAGCGGGACGCGGCGCGCTTCGGCGCCGAGCTTCGCCGCCGTGAGGACGTAGCTCGGGAACGACGGCCACCCGCAGACGACCTCGTCACCCGGATCGAGGGTCGCCTGCGCCAGCAGATCGATGATCCCGTCCGC
>DASTZY010000030.1:0-25148 GCA_035764085.1 Gaiellaceae bacterium | reverse complement strand
GCTCGCCGTCGCGCCCGACCTCGTCGAGCGGCGCCATGCCTCGCTGCGCAAGGCCGAGCAGCGGGCGCGGCGAACCGCCGAGCCGGAGGCGTACCACCGCCTGCGGATCGCCGGGAAGCGGTTCCGCTACGCGCTCGAATTCCTGTCGGAGGTGTATCCGGGCGAGACGAAGGTGCTGATCAGGCGAACGGTCGCGCTGCAGGACCTGCTCGGCGCCTTCCAGGACGCGGACGTCGCGATCGCCCGGCTGCGCGAGCTGTCGGCGACGCGGAGCGCGGAGCTCGGGCCCCAGACGATCTTCGCGATGGGCGAGGTCGCGGAGCGCTACCGCGGGTCGATGAAGGCAAGCCTCGCCGGCGTCGCGCCGGCGTTCGCGAGGCTCGACGACAAGACCTGGAAGCGGTTCCACAAGCGGCTCGAGGCGGCGCGTCCGGCTCCTCCCGCCCCGCGTCCGGCGCCGCCGCCGCCCGATCCCGTACCGTGAGCGCGTGACGCGAACACTCGCCCAGCGAATCCACAACCCGCGCAACCGCACGTGCGGCTGCTCGCCCGAGTGCTGGTGCCGGCGCACGGCGATCGGCCGCGCCGTGCTGGTGGTTCCCCGCTCGGTGGTTCGGCCTGCACCACAGGTCCGTGCCGCCGGAGTGGAAGCGCGCGCGGGCCGCGAACCCGTAGCGGCCGCGCCCTCAGCCCGCCAGGGTCGCGACCAGAAGCGCCTTGATCGTGTGCATGCGGTTCTCGGCCTCGTCGAAGACGAGTGACGCCGGCGACTCGAAGACGTCGTCGGTCACCTCGAGCGCCTCCAGCCCGAACCGCTCGTAGATCTTCCTGCCGACCTCGGTCTCGGTGTTGTGAAACGCCGGCAGGCAGTGCATGAACTTGACGTCGGGGTTGCCGGTCAGCCGCATCGTCTCGGCATCGACCCGGTACGGCGCGAGCAACTCGATTCGCTCGGCCCAGACCTCGTCGGGCTCGCCCATCGAGACCCAGATGTCGGTGAGCAGGACGTCGACATCCTCCACCGCCGCGGCGACGTCGTCGGTGATCGTGATCCGGCCACCGGTATCGGCCGCGACGGCGCGTGCGCTCTCGACGATCTCGTCGCGCGGCCACAGCGACCGCGGCGCTGCGATGCGCACGTCCATGCCCACCTTCGCGCCGCCGACCAGATACGAGTTGGCCATGTTGAACCGCGCGTCGCCGAGGTAGCAGAACGCGATCTCGCCGTCGCGCTTCGTAACGTGCTCGCGGAAGGTGAGGAAGTCGGCGAGGATCTGCGTCGGGTGCCACTCGTCCGTGAGGCCGTTGTAGACGGGCACCCCCGACCAGCGCGCGAGCTCCTCCACCGTCTCCTGCGCGAAGCCGCGGTACCCGATCGCGTCGTACATGCGGCCGAGCACGCGCGCGGTGTCCTTCGTCGTCTCCTTGTGGCCCATGTGCGAGCCGCTCGGCCCGATGAAGGTGACGTGCGCGCCCTGGTCGTAGGCGGCGACCTCGAACGCGCAGCGCGTGCGCGTCGAGTCCTTCTCGAAGATCAGCGCGATCTCCTTGCCGGCGAGCTTCTGCTCCTCGCGCCCCTCCTTCTTCGCCGCCTTCAGCTCGGCGGCGAGGTCGATCAGGTACAGGAGCTCGTCGGCCGAGTAGTCGGCGAGGGTCAGGAAGTTCCGGTCGTGCAGGTCGATGACGGTGCTCATTCCTCCACTCCTTTCAGGCGTCCCGGGAGATGGGACACGTCATGCAGTGGCCTCCGCCGCGTCCGCGGCCGAGCTCCTGGCCGGCGATGGCGTGCACCTCGACGCCCGCCTTCTCGAGCTTGAAGTTGGTGGCCTCGTTGCGCTCGTAGGCGACGACCACGCCGGGCGCGAGCGCGACGACGTTGTTGCCGTCGTCCCACTGGTTCCGCTCGGCCTCGAACTCGTCGCCGCCGGTCGTGACGACGGTGAACTGCTCCAGCCCGAGCGCGTCCTGCACCTCCTCGAGGAACGTGCGCTCCGAGAGCTCGGCCTTCACCCCGCCGTCCCCGTCGGGGGTGTAGAGGATCGGCAGGATCTGCGAGACGACCGGCTCGTAGATCGTCGCGACGTCGCGGTTGCAGAACGAGAACACCGTGTCGAGGTGCATGGCGGCGCGGTCGCGCGGCATCTGCGCCCCGATCACGAGCCGGGCGGCGCCGGCGGCGAACAGGTTCTGCGCGAGGATGCTCACGGACCGGGCGTTCGAGCGCTCCCCCTGGCCGACGAGCAGGACGCCGTTGCCCACGGGCATCACGTCGCCGCCCTCGAGCGTCGCGCCGCCCCAGTCGTGGTCGACGCCGCCGAACCAGATCGGGAAGTCGGCGGACTTGAAGCGCGGGTGGAAGCGGTAGATCGCCTCGACGTTCAGCGTCTCCTTCTGGCGGGCCGGCCAGTACATGGGGTTGATGGCGACGCCGCCGTAGATCCAGGCGCTCGTGTCGCGGGTGAAGAGGTGGTTCGGCAGCGGCGCGATGACGAAGTCGTTCGGCCGCATCGCGCGCTGGACGAGCGTGCCCATCTCGCCCGGCAGCTCGGCCGCCGTGACGCCGCCGGTGAGCCGCCCGGCGAGCTCGTCGGGCGGCATCTCGGTCATCCATGCGATCAGCTCGCGCGAGTAGACCGCGGTCACCTCCTCCGGCCGCAGTCGCCGCGAGAGCAGCCACTCGCGCGCGCCGGCGTCCGCCATCGTCTCCGTCAGCAGGTCGTGCAGGAGCAGCACCTCGACGCCCTGCTCGCGCATCAGGTCGACGAACGCGTCGTGCTCCTGCCGGGCGCGCCGCACCCAGATCACGTCGTCGAAGAGCAGCTCGTGGCAGTTCGTGGGGGAGAGCCGCTCGTGGGCGAGGTCGGGCCGGTGGACGAGGACGGTCCGCAGTGTCCCGACCTCGGACTGCGCACCCAGCACGGGCTCGGTGACGGTGCTCATGCTCTTGCTCCTTTCATGCTCACGTCGCCGCCGCGATTCCGAGGAAGGCGCAGACGACCACGAAGACGACGACCAGGAAGGGCCAGACGAAGCGGAGGTACTTGTCGTAGCCGACCTTCGACAGGGCGAGGCCGCCCATGATCACGGCCGAGGTCGGCGTGACGAGGTTGACGAACCCCGACGCCGTCTGGAAGGCCGTGACCACCAGGCCGCGCGAGACGCCGGCGAAGTCGGCCAGCGGCGCGAGGATCGGCATCACGAGCGCCGCGTGCCCCGACGAGGACGGCACGAGGAAGGCGATCGGGATGTTGACGATGAAGGCGAGGATGGCGAACGCGCCGCTCGAGGAGCCGGAGACGGCGTTCTCCATCCAGTGCAGGATCGTGTCGGTCATGTAGGCGTTCTTCATCACGACCGTGATCCCGCGCGCGAAGACGATGATCAGGCCCGCGCCGAGGAAGTCGGCGGCGCCGGCGACGATCGTCGTCACCGTCCCCTCCTCGCCGAGCCGAGCGATCAGGCCGATCACGACCGACATGACGAGGAACAGGCCTGCCGCCTCGGGGAAGTAGAAGTCGTGGAAGGTCGGCAGCGGGAAGCTCCGGCCGAAGCCCTCCTGCCACAGGTCGTTCCAGGGGATGAAGCCGTAGATCATGGTCAGGAACGTGAGCCCGAACAGGGTCAGTACGACCTTCTGGCGGCCGGTGAGCTTCGGCACGTCGCTGACGAGCTGCTGCGCGTCGGCCGCGTCGTCGGGCGAGACGCCGACGATCGACTTCGCCGGGTCGCGGTTGACGCGGCGCGCGTACCAGATCACGTAGCCGATCGCCAGGGCCACGAGGACGACCCAGAGCGCGATCCGCAGCCCCATTCCGACCCCGATGCTGACCCCGGCGGCGTCGGAGGCGACGCCGGTGGCGAAGGGGTTGACCGTCGAGCCGATCACGCCCGAGCCCGCCCCGAGAAAGATGATCGACGCTGCGACGATGCGGTCGTAGTGGAGCGCGAGTGCGAGCGGGACGAGCAGGACGAAGAAGCCGAGCGTCTCCTCCCACATCCCGTACGTCGTCCCGCCGAGCGCGAAGACCGCCATCAGGATCGCGATCAGGACGTAGCCGCTCGCACGGAAGCGGAGCGCGAGCCGGCCGATGCCGGTCTGGATCGCCTCCGTCTTCATGGTCACGGTGATGAAGGCGCCGACGGCGAGGACGAAGAGGAAGATCGCGGCCGAGCCGTAGAGGAAGCCGCCCTCCCACGGACCGACCGTGCCGTTCGAGCCCTCGACGCCGTAGAGGCCGTTCGGCGGCGAGTTCCACAGCTGCTTGAACTTGTAGGTGAACGCGGTGTCGACGCAGTTGACGCCCGGCTCGGGCGTGACCTTCGCCGTCGGCGCCTGCTGCGCGTCGGCGGGCGCGCTGCCGGCCTCGCCGGGCGACTCGACGTTGAGGGAGCCGCCCCCGCCGGCCGCCACGGCCGAGCAGGAGGGCAGCTCGTGGTACGTCCCCGGCACGGGCGAGCCCGCCGCGTCCGTCTTGTACCTCCCGGCGGGGACGAAGAAGGACGCGATCCAGACGAGCAGCAGGACGAGGAAGAGGACGGTGAATGCGGTCGGGAAGCGGAAGTGGCGTTTCTTGGGCTCCGTCGGCGCCGGCGGTTCCTCTGGCGGCGGTTCCTCGATCAGCGTCGTGCCCGGGCTCGAATCCCCCATGCGGCGATGCTCCGCGCGGCGGCCCCGGGAGGCATCACCCGGAGAGGACGATGTTCCCCGTTTCCCGCGCCGCGAGGCTGGTTCCGAGGATGGAGGCCGCCCCGACCGAGCAGACGCGCATCGCCCGCACGGCCTCGCACCTGGTCGGGGTCGACGACCGGATCGCGAGCACCGTCTTCGGGACGATCACCGCCATGGCCACGGTCGCCGCGTACGGCCGGGCGTTCCCGGACAGCCCCTGGACCGTCGAGGAGCTGGTGGTAACCACGGCGCTCGTCCTCTGGATCGCGCATCTCTACACGCACGCAATCTCGGAGAGCATCGCGGAGGGCCGTCCCCTGCGGGTCGCGATCGTGCGCCGGCTCGCGGGCCGCGAGATCGGGATCCTGCTCGCGGCACTCCCACCCGGCTTCGCGCTGCTGCTCGGCGGGCTGGGTGTGCTGGACGAGACCGCCTCGATCTGGCTGGCGCTCGGCCTCGGCCTCGGCATCCTCGCCCTCGAGGGGGCGCGTTACTCGCGGCTCGAGCACCTCGGCTGGGTCGGAACGCTCGTCGCCGTCGTCGCGAACGTGGGGCTCGGGGTGCTCGTCGTCGTGCTCAAGATCGAGATCCTGCACTGACGCCGAAGCGCTCCACGATCAGCCCGTGGCGCAAGCCGCGGTCGCTGACCGTGAGCTCGGCGCAGTGCAGCCGCTCGAGCACCGCGCGGACGATGCAGGCGCCGGCGAGGATCACCTCGGCACGCTTCGGCTGCAGCCCGACGATCGTGCGCCGCTGCTCGGCGTCGCGTGTCCGGTAGAGCGCGATCTGCCGGTCGATCTCGGCCCGGTCGAGCACCGTGCCCTGCACGACCTCGGCGTCGTAGTCCGCGAGGTCGTGGCGGACCGCGGCGAGGTTGGTCAGCGCACCGCCCATGCCGACGAGCCGGTCGGGGCGTGTGCGTCCGTCGAGCCGGCCGAGCGCCTCGGCGAGCGCGTCGAACACCTCCTGGAGCCGGTCCTCCGAGACGGCTCCGGCGAGGGCGAAGCGCTCGGTGAGCGGCGCGGCGCCGACGTCGAGGCTGAACTGCTCCTCCACGTGGTCCGGGCGCCCGAACGTGAACTCGGTGCTGCCGCCGCCGGTGTCGAAGACGGCCAGCGCACCCTCGCCGACGTCGAGCTCCGAGGTGGCGGCGACGTAGGCGAGTCGCGCCTCCTCCTCACCGGAGATCACCTCGATCTCGACCCCGCAGCGCTCGCGCACGGCGTCGACGAGCTCGGCCGGGTTCTTCGCGATCCGCATCCCCGCCGTCGCGACGGCGGCGATCTCGGCCGCGCCTTCGCGGCGCGACTCCTCGACCATGCCGACGACGGCGTCGGCCGTCCGCCGGATCGGCTCCGGCTGGAGGCTTCCCGTCTCGTCCAGCCCTTCGCCGAGCCGCGTCACCTCGGCGCGGTCGACGATCGTGCGCCAGGCGTTCCCCGCGCGGCGTTCGCCGACGTGCAGCTTGACGGAGTTCGTTCCGATGTCGACGACCGCGAAGCGGACGGGGTCGATGCCCACGAGCGTCTTCAAGCCGCGCGCCAGGCAGACGTTCGGCCGGTCCGAGAGCTTGAGCTCGCGCACCGCGGCGACGACGAGCGCCGGATCCTCGGACTCGACGGCGATCGTCCGCGTGGAGCGGCCGTCGACCGTCACCTCCGTCAGCTCGGCCATGCAGCCGCCGACCCTGTAGTGGACGCGGCGCTTGTGCACGGCGGCCGCGGCGAGGGAGGGGTTCGGCCCCACGAGATCGTCTACCAGCTGGTCGAGCGTGTACGGGTCGAACCCGACCTCGTCGGCCGGGACGCCGAGCGCCGTCAGCACCGTCCAGACGTCACCGGCGCCGAGTGGGAACGAGCCCTTCAGCACGGGGCGCCACTGCTCCAGCCCGTCGCCGTCGACCGCCTCGAGCCGCTTCACGTCCATCAGGTCGTCGCGCACCTTTACCGAGGCGTCGCTCTCCTGCGAGAGGAGGTAGGTCTCGTCGCTCTCCCGCACCTGCTCGGGCTCGAGCCCGGCCAGGATCGTGTCCGCCTCGCCGAACGACTCGCCGAAGGTGCGCCACTCCCAGCGCGGGACGATCCCGGCCGGCGGGGGCGTCGCCTCGGCGGGCTTGGCTCCGGTGCTCACGGCTTCTTCTTCAGCTCCCGGGTGAAGTACTCGAGCGCCTTGCGCGTCTTCGTCTCCTGCTCACCGGAGAGGTCGATGCCGCGCTCGACGAGGAAGCCGCGGGCCTCTGCGGCCACCTGGAAGGCCTCCGTCGTCGCGCAGCGCGTGGACAGCTCGAGGATGCGCGAGCCGTCGGGATAGAGCCACATCTCCGCCACCATCTTCCGCCCGAGTTCCTGCGGCACGAAGCGGAGCTTGAGCACGAAGATCGGTCCGAGCAGCGTCAGGTCGTCGAGCGCCACGCCGTCCGGCGCGTGCTCGGCGAAGAGCCGCCGCTGCTCCTTGGAGAAGAGCCTCCGGATCGGGAGCGCGCCCTTGGCCGCCTTCAGCACGTCCGCCGGATCGGGCGCTCCCTTCAGCGTCCCGGAGCAGACGAAGCCGCCGGGCAGTGCGTCCACCTCCACCCGGAACGCCTTCGAGCGGCGGAGGTCGGCCGGCAGCTCGGCCGGGTTCACCGGCCGCAGCTTGACGATCGAGTCGCCGCCCTTCCCCTGGATGCGCCTGGCGCGCACGACGACGCCGGCGGCGTCGAGGGCGAGCTTGGGCGTGTCGAAGAAGAAGACCTGGCGGATCTCGGCCTCCAGGGGATCGAGCTCGAGCGCGGACACGGTGGAGCGCTGGTGGCGCTCGGGCACGGTCAGCTTGAGCTCGACGCTGTCGGCGCCCTTGAGCGTGTCGAGCAGCCGCACGACGTCCTCGTCCGAGAGCGTCGCCGGCTCGGTCGCGGCAGAAGACATGTGAGTCCCTCCTCTTTCGGCGATGAGCTTCTCCGGCGGCCCGGGGCCGGTCGTCGTCTCAAACGGGTGAAACGGCTTCGTGCAGGCATGTGCGCACCCGCGGCCGTCTCGCGCGCGCTGCCTGGGCACGGGGCGGACGCCGTGTCACGGTCTCGGCTCCCCGTTCAAGGAGGAGGAAAGCCAGTGGCCAGCGTCACCCAATCACGAGCAGGCTCCTCGGCCTACGCCGAGCAGGACCGGGCAGCGGGCTGGCTCGTCTTCGCGGCGTCCATGCTCGGGCTCGCCGGGATCATGAGCGTCATCGACGGGATCATGGCGCTGTCGAAGTCGAAGTTCTACGTCGCGGGCGCCACGTACGCGTTCAGCGACCTGCGGACGTGGGGCTGGATCGCCCTCGCGGTCGGCGCGCTCCTCATCGTCGCTGCGATGGGCGTCCTGAGCGGCTCGTCGTTCTCGCGCTGGTTCGGGATCTTCGCGGCCGGCCTGAACGCGATCGCGCATTTCTCCTGGATCCAGGCATATCCGTTCTGGTCGCTGGTCGTCATCGCCATCGACATCCTCGTGATCTATGCGCTTGCGACGTACGGCGGCAGGCGCGACGTCGTGACCTGATCCCCCGCACGGCACGCTGACGGAGGAGCCTCGGAGCTTCCGGGGCTCCTCGACCGTGGAGCGTCAGTCGCGGTCGCAGATGCAGGAGCGGCTGCGGATCCCGCCGCAGCGGCGGCACCGCACCGGCCGCCAGTCGAGCATCCGCGCGGAGATCCCGTACTTCGTCATCAACACGCCGGCGAACGACGTGATCGCCAACGCCGCCACGGCTTGAAGCGAAAGGGTTCCCATCGTCTCGAAGATTGTCGGCACGGATGGGGCCGAGCGTTAGCAGGCGCTCACTCCAGGCGGCGTGAGGCGCGCACCTCCGTCCGACCGGAGTGCGGCTGCAAGCCTGGAGGCCGTGGCCGAGCAGGCACGGCTCGTCGTCGTCTCGTGTTCCTCGCTCGAGGCGGCGGAGCGCGCCCTCGGCGACCTGCGCTCGCTCGAGGCCCGGGTGCGCGACGCCGCGCTCGTGTCGCGCAACGAGAACGGCCGGATCGAGCTGCGACAGACGCACCAGGTGGCGGCCGGGGAGGGGGTCGTCGCGGGCGGGACGGTGGGGTTCGTCGCCGGCATGCTGCTCGGCGGCCCCGTCGGCGGCGCGCTGGTCGGCATGCTCGGCGGCGGCGCCTGGGGTGCCCGCGACACCGGCGTTCCCGACAAGCGCCTCCGCGAGCTCGGCGACTCGCTCGGCCCCGGCTCGGCCCTTCTCTGCGCACTTGTCGACCCGGGCGACGCGGCCTCCGTCCTTGATTCGCTCGCCGTCTACGGGGAGGTGGCGGACGCCGACGCGTCCGGTGTCGCGCCGTAACGGCGCCGGTGCAGCAGGTAGGCGATGCCGCCCAGCGGCAGCGGCAGCCAGAACGTCAGCAGCCGGTAGGCGAGCGTCGCCACGACGGCCTGGTGCGCGCTCGCACCCGCCAGGGTCAGCAGCCCCGTCAGCCCGGCCTCCACGAAGCCGAGGCCGCCCGGCGTGAACGGGATCAGCGCGAGGAGCATCGCGGCCGAGTACGCGAGCACGACGAGCGAGGGATCGGGCCGGGCGCCGACGGCGGCGAGGCAGCAGACGAGGCCGAGGTAGTCGAAGCCGGGCTTGCCGGCGACCGCGCAGAGCGCGAAGGGCCACCGCGCGCCGAACGCGGCGCGCAGCCCGTCGCGCTGCCCCAGGAGCCGCTCGCCCGAGCCGTGCGCCTCGCGCTTCCCCGGGAGCAGGCGCAGGACGGAATCGATCGCCCGGCCCGCCAGCTCCAGCGGGCGGTTCCAGAGGAACGCGGCCAGGCCGGCCAGGACGACCACCACGAACGCGCCGGCGCCGATGTAGGCGGTCTGCAGCAGGCCGTGCGGCGCCTGCAGACCGCCGAGGATCGCGGGCAGCGCGAGCACGGGGAAGACGAGGATGGTCGCCGTGTTGGCGATCGAGACGGCAGCCAGACCGCCCGCCACGTCGTCGCGCCGCACGCCCGCGCGCACGAGCATCCGGTAGGAGAAGGCGCCGGCGGTCGCGGCCCCGCCCGGAATCACGTTGCCCGCAGCGTTGCCGGCGAGCTGCGCCGTCCCCACCGCGAACCAGCTCGGCGTGCGCAGCGCGATCCGCTGCACCTCCCAGAGCGACATCACGCTCGCCGCCTCGAACACCACGGCGAGGAGGAGCCACCACGGGTCGAGCTCGCCGAGCGAGCGCCACTGCGTGAAGAGCTCGACGAGGCTCGGAAAGAGCAGATAGAGCGAGACGGCCGTCGCCAGCAGCAGCAGCACGCGGACGATCACCCGCCAGGGCTTGCGGTGCCCACGGGCCTCGGGCTGCGACACCGCGGTCATCCACCGTGGACGGTGCGAGCCACGGAGGTGGCGGCGCGTCGCCCGTGCGCCGGTTCACCCGGGGGAAGGCGCGCGCTGCTCAGGTGCGCCTGCCATCCACGGGCGTGCGCACCTCCTGGCGGCGGCGGCCGTCCGGTGATGCGATCCGCCCAGGCCCGAGGAAAGGACGAGTGATGGAGATCGGGAAGCCTCTGAGGAAGATCGTCGTCGAGCCGATCCGCGACCCCGTTCCCGAGCGGACGCCGACGCCGGCGCCCGACCCGGCGCCGCCGAGCCGGCCCGAGCCGGTTCGCGTACGGGTGTGAGCGACACCGCTTCCGCGGGCGGGCCTGCCGAGGCCCGCCCGTCCTCCTCGGCCGCCGCCTCCGCAGGCGTCGCCGCCGGCGGGATGGTCCTGCTGACGCTCGCCACGGGCCAGTTCCTGATGACGCTCGACAGCTCGGTGATGAACGTCTCGATCGCCACGGTCGCGAGCGACGTGGGCACCACGGTGACCGGGATCCAGGGAGCGATCACCGCCTACACGCTGGTGATGGCGGCGCTGATGATCACCGGCGCAAAGATCGGCGCGCTGATCGGCCGCAAGCGCGCGTTCGCGATCGGCTGCGTGATCTACGGCGCAGGGTCGCTGACGACGTCGCTCGCGCCGACCCTGCCGGTCCTGCTGCTCGGCTGGTCGTTTCTCGAGGGGGTCGGTGCCGCGCTGATCCTGCCGGCGATCGTCGCTCTCGTCGCCTCGAACTTCCCGGTCGAGCGCCGCACGACGGCGTACGGCCTCGTCGCCGCAGCGGGCGCGGTGGCCGTCGCGCTCGGCCCGCTGATCGGCGGCTTCGCCACGACGTACTTCTCGTGGCGCTGGGTTTTCGCCGGGGAGGTCGTGCTCGTACTCCTGATCCTCTTGCTCGCGCGCCGGATCGTCGACTCCCCCGCCGGCGAGAGGCCGCGACTGGACATCGTCGGCGCCGCGCTGTCGGCGCTCGGCCTCGCCATGTTCGTCTTCGGCATCCTCCGCTCCGGCGAGTGGGGCTGGATCCAGCCCCGGGCGGGCGGTCCGAGCTGGGCCGGGTTCTCGCCGACGATCTGGCTGCTGCTGGGCGGGCTGTTCGTCCTCTGGATCTTCTTCCGCTGGGAGGATCGCGTCCACGCCCACGGCGGCGAGCCGCTCGTGCGCCGGGAGCTGTTCCAGAACCGGCAGCTGACCGGCGGCCTGACGATGTTCCTGTTCCAGTACCTCGTCCAGGCCGGCATCTTCTTCGTCGTTCCGCTCTACCTCTCGGTCGCGCTCGGCCTGTCGGCGATCGACACCGGCGTGCGCATCCTGCCGCTCTCGTTCGCGCTGCTGACCACCGCGATCGGCGTGCCGCGCGTCTTCCCCAGGGCGTCGCCGCGACTCATCGTCCGCAGCGGCTTGCTCGCGCTCTTCGCCGGAACGGCCGTCCTCATGGGCGCGCTCGACGTGAGCTCCGGCCCGGAGGTCGTGCTCGTGCCGCTGATCCTGATCGGGCTCGGGGTCGGCGCGCTCGCGTCGCAGCTCGGCGCCGTCACGGTCTCGGCCGTGCCCGACGAGCAGAGCTCCGAGGTCGGCGGCGTGCAGAACACAATGACCAACCTCGGCGCGTCGATCGGGACGGCGCTCGCCGGCGCGATCCTCATCTCGACGCTGACCGCGAGCTTCGCCACGAACATCCAGCAGAGCGACGCGATCCCGGCGAGCGTGAAGTCCGAGGCGCAGGTCCAGCTCACGGGCGGCGTCCCGTTCATCTCGGATGCCGACCTGAACGCCGCGCTCGACAGGGAAGGCGTGCCTTCGCAGCAGGCCGACGCAGCCGTCTCGGCGTACCAGGACGCCCGGATCGCGGGCCTCGAATCCGCGCTCGCCGTGCTCGCCGTCGCGGTCGCGATCGCGCTCTTCCTCGCGCAGAAGATTCCGAGGGAGCCGCCGGGCACGGAGGCTGAGGCCGCGATCACCCCGACGGGGTGATGCCGCGGCGGGGCGCTGGGCGGACCATCGCAGAGCCGATCCAGGAACAAAGGAGGATTCCGAATGGGCGACATGGACATCGAGCTCGGCCCTGTCGACTACCTGATCGTCGAATGGCCGCCGGGCAAGCAGCCCACCGGCGAGGGGCTCAAGGAGCTCGCCGACCTGAGCGACGCCGGCCTGATCCGCGTGCTCGACCTGGCGTTCGTGCAGAAGGAGCAGGACGGCAGCGTGTCCGGGCTCGCGCTCATGGACATCGACTCCGACGGCGATCTCGACCTCGTGGAGTTCGGGGGCGCGTCGTCGGGCCTGCTCGGCCAGGACGACTACGACGAGGCGGGCGGGGCGCTCGAGCCCGGCGCGTCGGCCGCGATCCTGCTCTACGAGAACCGCTGGGCGCGGCCGTTCGCCGCGGCCGTCAGGCGGAGCGGCGCGCAGCTCGTCGCGAGCGGCCGCATCTCCGCGGACGACCTGGCGGGGGCCGTCGAGACCCTCGAGACCGCAAGCGCGTAGGAAGGAGGCACAGATGCCATTGCTCCGGGGAATCGCACGCACCGCCGTGATCGCCGGCACCGCGACCGCGGTTTCGAACCGCGTCTCGCGCCGGCAGGCGGAGCGCTGGTCGCAGGAGAGCGACCAGCAGTACTACGAGCAGCAGCCGGCTGCGCCCGCCGCCGCGCCTGCAGCCGATCCGCTCGAGCAGCTGAAGCAGCTCGGCGAGCTGAAGGCCCAGGGCGTCCTCACGGAAGCCGAGTTCGAGGCGCAGAAGGCCAAGATCCTCGCCGCCTAGGGCCTAGGCGGCGAGAGCCGTTCCGGCCGCGGCCCCGGCCGCCGCGGCCGGAACGGCGGTTCCTTACCCCAGCACCATTCCCTCGGCGGCGCCCGACGGCTCGGGCTCCGGCTCCCTCAGCATCCGGAAGGCGTTGAGGAAGCCGAGCACGGCCGCGAGCAGCGGGATCAGCAGCGCCACCTGCAGGGCCCGGTGGCGGGCGGTGTCGTTGATGCTCAGGATCTCGTCCTGCACCGCCGGCGGCCTCCCCTTCAGCTGCTGCTGGAGCGCGGTGTTGCTCATCACCTCGGCGTCGTGCTCGAGCGTCTTCGACACCTGAGCCTTGTCGGACGGCGGGAGCACCGTGCTCTGGTTCGCGAGGTGGGTGAACGACGCCGAGAGCGTCGCGAGCATGATCGCGCCGGCGAAGGCCAGCCCGAACGAGAGTCCGAAGGAGCCGCCCGCCGAGTTGACGCCGGCAGCCTCGCTCACGCGCTCCTCCGAGATCGGGGCGAGCGTGTAGTTGTTGAGCTGCGAGACGAGGATCCCGAGCCCGCAGCCGGCGACGGCGAGCGGGATGACGAGCCACCAGCCCGACGTGGCCCGCGGCACGAGCGGGATCAAGGCGATCGCGCCGACGCAGAGGAGCCCGAAGCCCAGGCGGATGATCGAGCCGGCGCGCCGCTTGGTCGGGTGCCTGCCCGCGTAGAGCGCGACGGCGAACATCGTCAGCGAGAGCGGCGCGAGCGAGAGGCCCGCCTCGAGGGCGTCGTACTCGAACACCATCTGCAGGTAGATCGGGAGCGCGATCATCATCCCGCCGAGCGAGATCTGCTGCATCATCTGACCGGTCACGCCGTAGCGGAAGACCTTCGAGGCCAGGAGATCGGCGTCCAGCAGGGCCGCCTTCCCCTCCCGCTTCCGGCGGCGGATCCACCAGAAGAGGGCGGCGAGCGCCGCCAGGCCCACGGCGATCAGCACGCCCACGTAGGCGCCGCCCTCCTGCCAGACGAGGATGCCGAGGACGATCCCGCCCATCCCGACGACCGAGAGGACCGAGCCGACGACGTCGACCCGTCTCGAGCCCGTGTACGGCACGTCGCGGACGAGCTTGATCCCCGAGAGGACGACCGCGATCACCACGACCTCGAGACCGAAGGCGACCCGCCAGGAGAGGTAGGTCGTGATGAAGCCGCCGAGCAGCGGGCCGACAGCGGCGGCGATCGCTGCGGCGGCGCCGACGAGCGCGTACGCCTTCTTCTGGGCCGCGCCCTCGAAGTTGCCGTGGATCAGTGACTGCATCGCGGGCAGCAGCAGCGAGGCGCCGAGGCCGCCGACGATCGCCCAGAAGACGATGATGGCGGTCAGGCTCTGCGCCAGCATCATCGCGACGGCGCCGGTCGCGTAGCCCAGGAGGCCGATGACGAAGGCCTTCTTCCGCCCGATCAGGTCGCCGACCTTGCTGCCGATGAGGATGAACGCGGCGGAGACGAGCGCCTCGAGCGCGATCGCCGCCTGGACGCCGCTCGCCGTCGCGTGCAGGTCGCGCACCACGGCCGAGATGGAGACGTTCATGAACGACGTGTCCACGACGAGGACGAACATCGCCATCGCCAGCAGGATCGCGAGCTTGCGTTCGCTGCCCGTGATCGCCGTCTGCGCCGGTGCCGCCTCGGTCATACACCGACGGTGTCAGGGCCGTCCGCGCCGGGCATCGCCCGGTCGGGGTGATGCCGCCGTCCGCTAGAGCGAGCTGATCGCGAAGGCGAGCGCGAAGCCCACCGTGGTGACCACGCCGACGAGCCGGCCGCCGTGCTCGAACGCCTCCGGCATCATCGTGTCCGCCAGCATCGTCAGGATCGCGCCGCCCGCAAAGGCGAGCACGAAGGCGATCGTGCCGTCGGACACCGAGTCGAAGACCGCGAAGCCCACCAGCGCGGCGAGCCCGGAGACGACGGAGACGCCCAGCCAGAGCGCGAGGACGCGGCCGCGCGTCCAGCCTGCCCGGACGAGACCGGTGCTCGCCGCGAACGCCTCCGGGACGTTCGAGAGCGCCACCGCGACGAGAAAGGCGGCGCTGACGCTGCCCTCGACGACGATCGTCAGGCCGAGCACGATCGACTCCGGGATCCCGTCGAGGACGATCCCGAGCACGATCGCAAGCGGCGAACCGTCCGCCTGGCGGCCGCTCGAGTGCTTCCGGTGAGCGCCGCCGCCCCGGTCGATGAGCAGGTCGCCGGCCCAGAAGGTCGCCGATCCGGCGAAGAGGCCGAGCGCGACGCTGCCGCGCCCGCCCGCGCGGTCCCAGGCCTCGTTCACGAGTTCGAACGCGACGGCGCTGATCAGGACGCCGCTCCCGAAGGCCATGACGAGGCCGAGCGTGCGCTCGCCGATCTCCCAGTTGAGCGCGACCGCGCCGCCGGCGATCAGGGTCGCGGCCGCGAGAAAGCCCCACGCGAAGGACGCCGCCATCCGGGCCGACGCTCGCGACGCGTGCCGTCCTCCGCATCGCCCGGTGCGGATGATGCGCCCGCGGCTGCCGGCCGGTGACGCTGGCGCCATGACCGAGGCCGCGACCGGCGCCGTCGAGCAGCCGAGGGCGGAGGCGCCCAAGAAGGCGCTGACCGTCCGCGGCGCCACCGTGCTCGGCGTCGGCTCGATGATCGGCGCCGGCATCTTCGCCCTGCTCGGCGAGGCGGGCGCCGTGGCCGGCGCAGCGGCCTGGCTCTCGTTCCTGATCGGCGGCGTCGTCGCGGTGCTGCTCGGCTACGTGTGCGTCAAGCTCGGCGCGCGCTACCCGTCGTCGGGCGGGTTGATCACGTACCTCGTCGAGGGGTTCGGGCGCGGGCGGCTGGTCGGCGTCGCATCGTGGCTCGGCTACATCGCCGCCATCGTGATCGTCGGCGCGATGGTCGTCGTCTCGTTCGGGAGCTACGCCACAGCGCTCTTCGTGGGCAACGACGCGGCCTCGTGGTGGCACCATCTGTTCATCACGCTGATCGTCGTCGGGCTGGTCGGCCTGAACCTCACCGGCGCGAAGGTCGTCGCGGCGGCGCAGTCGCTGATCGTGCTGGGCGTGCTCGTCGTGTTCGGGATCTTCATCTGGGTCACCGTCAAGGACGCGGACTTCTCGCACTTCGCCTTCTCCGGCTACCCGTCCGCAACGAAGATCCTCGCGGCCGTGGCGCTCACGTTCTTCGCGTACCTCGGCTTCAACGTGATCACGTTCGCGGCGGGCGACCTCCGCGACCCGGCGCACGACCTGCCCCGCGCGATGTATGCGGCGCTCGGGATCACGACGACCGTCTACGTGCTGATCACGATCGGCGTCTTCGGGACGCTCACGGTGCCGCAGGTCATCCAGTACGGGGAGCGGGCGATCGCCGAGGCGGCGCGGCCGGCGCTCGGCGACGCCGGCTACACCGTGATGGCCGTCGCCGCGCTGCTCTCCACCACGGGCGCGACGAACGCGACGCTGTACGCGTCGGGGAACCTGACGGGGATGCTGGCCGAGGAGCGCCTGTTCCCCGGCTTCTTCGGTGCGGGCTCGAGGCTGGGCGCCAATGCCGGCCTCCTCATCACAGGCGGCCTGGTGCTGCTCGTCGCGAATCTCGCCGACCTGTCGGCGATCGCCTCGGTGGGCAGCGCCGTGTCGCTCACGATCTTCCTCGTCGTCGGCCTCGCCGGCTACCGGCTCCGCCGCGAGACCGGCAGCAACACACCGCTCGTGCTCGCGGCCATGGCCGTCACCGTCGTGGTGATCGTCTCCTTCGCGATCGACACCTGGCGGACGGCGCCCGAGACGTTCGCCGCCATCGTCGGCATCCTCGCCTTCTCGATCGTCCTGGACTGGTGGACGCGGAGGCGTGGGTCGGCTCAGACGTCCGTGTAGAGCCAGGCGAAGCCGTCGAGCAGCCCCGGCCCGGAAGGCGCAGCCTGTCCCCGGGCCACGGCAGCGTGGAGGGTCACCACGCGGCGCTCGTGGTCGACGCGCTCCACAGCGCCCGCCGGCACGATGACGTGCGCGCCGTCGGGAGCCTCGCCGTGGCGTACCACCAGGTAGCTCTTGCCGGGGCGGTAGGTCGCCCACAGGACCGTGCCGAGGTGACCGGCCCCCGCCTCCGCCACCGCGTACCCCTTGACGCTCTGGCCCGGGTCGGCGGAACCGCCGGGAAAGGTCCAGGGAGTCTGGTGCACGGTCTCAGCCACGCCAAGATCGTCTCACAGGTGCCAAGGGCCGAGGGGTCGTGCGTGCATGCGCGCATGGGGCGGTTGCGCACCCCGGTACATCGGTCCGTGCGGCGGCACACTCGCAGCGTGGGGCGTTGGCTCGCGTACTACGGCAAGCCGGTGGGGCTGGAGAGGGTTCTGGACGGGCCGCGGCACGCGTTGATCGAGCAGAGCCGGCCCGCCGGCATCGGCTCGTATCCTGCGTCGGGCGAGCCGGAGGTCGTCACGAGCACCGATCCGGGCCGTGCGGAGTCGCACCTGTTCGTCGTCCACCTCCGCGCGCGCGCCGACGAGCCTCTGCAACCGCTCCGCCACGGCAAATGGCTCTGGATCCACGACGGCCACGTTCGCGACTGGCCGATGCTCGCGCACGACCTCGTGCGCGCCGTCGACCCCACGCTGCCGCCGCCGGGGGAGCCGACCCACTCCGAGGTGCTGTTCCGGCTCGCGCTCACGCTCGGCCTCGAGCAGGACGCCGCCGGAGCGGTGCAGCGCATGGTCGGCCTCGTAGAGGAGGTCGGGCGCCGCCACGGCGTCGAGCACGCGTTCCAGGGCCCGGTCGTGGCGACGGACGGCGAGCGGCTGTGGGCATTCCGCTACTCCAGCGACGGCTCCTGCCCGCCGGTGCACTTCTCGACGAGGTACGCCACCCTGAAGGAGCTCTACCCGGGCGACCCGCGCCTGGCCGGCTTCGACGAGGAGACGCGGCTCGTCGCCTCAGACCCCTTCGACGACCTACCCGGCGTCTGGAACCACCTGCCGGAGTCGAGCTGGGGCGTCGTGCAGCAGGGGCAGGACGAGCTCGGCACGTTCCGTCCGGCCGCACCGGTCCCGGCCTGATCGTCGGCGCTACTCGTCGTCGTCGTCGGCGATCGCGTCGGCGCGCCGGACGAGGTCCGCGACGCACGCCGGGCAGTAGTGGATCCGGAGTGATCCGGAGGGAGAGAGCACGGTCATCCACCCGCGCTCGGCCTGCGCCTTCTCGCGCTCGCATTCGACACACCGCATGCGCTCGACGGTACGGACGCGTCCGTGCGGCGCAGCTGGTTCAGATTGATCAACTTCGCGGGGCATCGCGAGCCCGGTCATCCCTTGCGAAGGATCCCCTCGCGGTGCGCGACGGCGAGCGCCTCGATCCGCGAGTGCGCGTCGAGCGCGCGGAGCATCCGCCGGATGTGGTTGCGGACCGTGTCGATGCTCAGATGGAGCTCCTCCGCGATCTGCGCCGTCGAGTGTCCGTGAGCGAGCAGGTGCAGGACCTCGTTCTGGCGCGGCGTCAGGTGGGCGTGGGGGCTCGGGGCAGCCTCGTCCTCACGGTGTCTCACGACGCCGAACACGCCGACGATACGGCCGCCCTCGCGCAGCGGGCACGCGCTGATCTCGACCTGGACGCGTTGGCCGCCGGGCTCGACCACCACCACGGTTGCCTCGGTCGACGTCTCCGTCCCCATCATCTTGCGGAGGAACGACTCCTTCGCCGCGCGCGCCTGCTCGGGCACGACCACCGACGACTGCTGGCGCCCGCGGATGTCGCCCACGAGCTGGTGGGCTGCCGCGTTGATCCAGCGGATGATCCCGTGGCGGTCGACCGCGTAGGCCGGGACGTTCATCTCCTCGAGGGCGCCGTGGACGTCACCCGGGATCTCAGCGGTTGCCGGTAGGACGGGAGCGGCGGCTTGCCGCAGGGCTGACATCGGCCCTCCTTTCGCCGCGGAGGGCGTGCAGGCCCGCACGCCCCCCGGTGTCGGTGCTGCGAAGGCCGCGCGCCTACGAGGCGGCGCCCACCGTCTCGCTCGGCGTCAGCGCCTCCTGCAGCTTCTGCGTGTCCTCCTCGGAGAGCGAGGTCTTGATCACGGTGCCGCCGTAGCCCTTGAGGGCCTCGATGGCCTTGTCCGGCGTCGCCTTCTCGATGATCATGAAGAGCGCCGACGTGCCCGGCTGCACCTGGTCACGGACCTGGTTCTGGAACTCCTTGTCGATGGCCTTCTCCCCTAGGTGCCCGAACAGTGCGCCGAAGCCGGCGCCGAGCGCCAGCCCCGCGAACGGGACGAAGAAGATGAGCCCGAACAGGAACCCCCAGAAGCCGCCCCAGACGGCTCCGCCACCTGAGGACGCGCCGCCGTGGGTGGTCGTGATGTGGTACTTGCCGTCCGTGTCGCGGCGGATCGCGGCGACCTGGTCGGCCTGGATGATGAGGTCCTCCTCGAGACCGGCGACCGTCTGGCGCGCCGCCTCCGCCGTCGCCTCGTCCGAGTAGCCGATCGCGACAAGTGTTGCCATGGCTCTCTCCCTTCTCTGAGATGCGGGACTGGTCCCCGCCCGGCCACGATTGCGACGGCGGGAGCCGCGGGCATCACCCAGTTCGGATGAGCTGGTCCTCGAGGGGTGGTGGAGCGGGCTCCGGCGGGGGCCCGAGCGGGCGGCTCAGCGCCGCGGCGATCTTGACGATCGCGGACACGATCGGGGCTGCGAGCACCAGCCCGAGCATCCCGAACAGACAGCCCGCGCCGATCGTCACCACGAGCACGACCAACGGATGGAGGTCGAGCGCCGAACCCATCGCAAATGGCTGCACGAGGTTCTGCAGCAGGCCGTTCGCGAGCAGGACGATGACGAGCATCGCGACCGCAGCCCCGGTCCCCTGCCCCCCGAGCGCGAGCACGACCGCGAATGTGCCGGCGACGACGGCCCCGATGTAGGGGATGTACGCCGTCACGAAGGTGACCACGGCGATAGTCCCGGCGAGAGGGACGTCGAGCAGGACGGCGGCGACCCCGACCACCACGCCGTTGAACGCCGCCACGAGGGTCACACCCCTGAAGTAGCCGCGCAGCGAGCTGATCACCGACCCGCTGATGGTGCGTGCGACCGGTTCGGGGAGTCCGGCATGGCGGTCGATCCAGCCGCGCATCTCGGGCCCGTCCTTGAGCAGGAAGAAGGTGCCGAGCGCTGCGAGCGACAGCCCGAAGAGCACCGAGGCGAGCCCGGTGATGCCTTGGACGACGCCGTGCACGAGCGTCGAGATCATCTGCGGCGCCGCGCTCTTCACGGCCTTCGTGGCACCCGAGGCGCTCGAGGCGTCGACGCCGGCGCTCCTCATCCAGCTCTCGAGCCGGTCGGCGCCTGCGGCGGCCTGCGCCGAGAGCTCGGCGCTCTGGCCGGTGATCCCGGCCACCACGACCACCACGATGAGCACGGCGACGGCGGCGACGGCGAGCAGGACGATGGCCGCTGCCAGCGCGCGCGGCATATGACGGCCGAGTCGCCGGACGAGGGGCATCGCCACGACCGCGACGATGAGCGCGCAGACGATCGGGCCCACGATCGTGTACGTCTCGGCGAGCAGCCAGATCAGGCCGACGACGACGGCGAGCAGCCCGACGAGGAGCCAGGCGCTCCGGCCGGCGTCGCGCAGCCAGCGTGGGGTTGCGAACGAGCGCGCCAGGTGCGCGCGGCCGGTTCCGTCGATCTCGTCGTGGCTGCCGGCGCTCACGATCGTCCGAGTCTCCTGCGCGCCTCGGGGGCGTGCCTCATCCCGCGGGGGTGAGCCGCGAGCGGTCGTGCAGGCTCCCCAGGGGGAGGCGTGCCGGCTCCGTGGCGGGGGTGCGGCCCCGGCGTCACGGTTCGGTCACCGATGGCTATCGGTCCGGTGCAGCTGCTCGTGCTCGGCTTCGACGAGCCGGAGTTCCACGGCGAGGTCACGCGTGAGCTCGAGAAACTCCGCGAGAGCGACACGATCCGCGTGATCGACGCGCTCGCCGTGCACAAGGACTCGCGGGGCGAGATCGAGGTGCAGCATCTGAGTAACCTCACGAAGGCCGAGGCGATCGAGCTGGGAAGCAAGGTCGCGGCGCTCGTCGGGCTGGGCATCGAGGGCGAGGAGGGCATGCACGCCGCCGCACATTTCGGCGCCGAGGACGCCGCTGCGCACGGGCTCGAGGTGTTCGACGACGAGGCCGAGTGGGACGTGATCGAGGAGATCCCGAACGGGACCGCGGCGGCGCTCATCCTGATCGAGCACCAGTGGGCGGTGCCGCTGCGCGACGCGATCGCGAAGGTGGGCGGTTACCGGATCGCCGACGGGATGATCTCGCCGTACGACCTCGTCGCGATCGGACTCGCCTCCGCCGAGGAGGCGAAGCAGCTGCAGGTGCCGGAGCGACACACGGAGGGGAGCGAGGCATGCTCGGAGCCAGTCGTAGGGTGAGACGGCGCACCGCCGGGCGCGTCGCGCGCCGCCGCTAGCCGGCCTGGGGCGACGGGCCGCCCGGGGCGCCGCCGTGGCGGCGGCGGACGAGCCAGACGATGCCGAACGCGATCACGGCCGCGGCCAGGATCCCGAAGGCGATCCAACCCCATGGCGTGCTCTCCACGGGCTCCTCCTGCTGGGCGGCCGCAGCTCCGGCCACGATCACCGCGGTCGTGTTGACGCCTGACGCGGTCGTCTCGGCCGTCGTCGCCGGGGCGGCCGCCGTGGTGGCCGGCGCCGTCGTGGTCGGAGGAGGCGTCGGCGCGGCGGCCTCGGTCTGGGTACGTGTCGAGGTCCTGGTCTCCGTCTGCGTCACCGTCACGGTGGTCGGTGCCGCCGGCTCGGTCACGGTCGTGGTCGCGACGCTCGTCGTCGCCGGCGCGGTCGTCGCCGGCGCCGTCGTCACTGCGGTGGTCGCCGGCGTGGTGGGGACGGTGCGGGTGCGAGCCGGCAGCGTCGGGATCGTGCGGGTGGCGCCGATCGTGCCGGTGATCGCGCCGCCGCCTCCGCAGCCAGCGGCGAGTGCCGCCACGGCCGCGGCGAGGACCGTCACGAGGAGCACGCGCATCTTCCGACAGTGTCACGCCGCCGGGCGGCCGCAATCGCCCGAATCGGACGATCACGTTTCATCCGCCCCGCATGACGCGCGCGCGGACGGACGGGTCGAAGCTGGGCCTCCTTGATCGAGAGGAGGCCCACGACGCGCTGGCGGAGAGCACCGGAACCGGCACCGGACGGACCGGTGACCGAGCTCGCGCCCGACTACATCGAGCCGGTGCAGGCGTGGCGGCTCTGGGAGGTCGAGTACGTCGGCGCGGCGCCGCGCCTGCGCAGCCTCTACCGGCTCTGCTTCTGGCCCGTCGGCGCGGCGTTCGAGGCGCGCTGCGAGGCGCACCGGCTCCGGCTGCCCCGGCGGCCGCGCCATCCCGCCCCGACCGCGACCTGCAGCTGCGGCATCTACGGCGTCCCGTTCGAGCTGATCCGGAAGAGGCTCGCGCTCCACGACGGCCTGCCGCGGGGGCGCGCCCTCGTGATCGGCACGGTCTCCCTCTGGGGTGACGTGCTCGAGTGCGAGCGCGGCTGGCGGGCGTCGTTCGCCTATCCGAGCCGCCTCTTCCTGCTGCGCGAATCCGGCGGCGCGGAAGAGCGGGCCGCGGGGCTGCTCGACTACGGCGTGCCGATCGACCTGCTCGACACGAGCGGGGCCGGCGCTGCCCTCGCCGCCATGGCCGAGCGTGCCGCCTGCGCCGTCCCGTTGCCCCGGGCGAGGCGGTCGGCGTGACCGTCGCCGCGCAAGAAGCACCCGCCGCTCCGGCGAGCCCGCCGCGCCCGCTGTGGCGCCGCCTGGTCATGTGGGGCCTGATCATCGTCATCGGCGGCGCCGCGGCGAACCTCCTCGGCTGGGACATCCGCGGCTGGTTCTCCAGCCTCTGGGACACGATCACGACGATCTCCGCAGCCTCGCTCGTCGCGGCGATCTGCCTCATGATCGTGCAGACGACGGCGACCGCGTTCGCCTGGTACTCGATCCTCCACTTCGCGTATGCCGAGCGCACGAAGTGGCGTGACATCCTCGCCGGCTACGCCGTGTCCGTCGCGCTGAACGGGATCCTGCCGGCCAACATCGGCACGCTCATGTTCCTGATCATGCTCACGAGCCTGCTCGCGATCAGCTTCGTGGCCGTCCTCGGCGCCTATGCGGTCGAGAAGATCTTCTTCACCTGCTCCGGGACCTTCGTCTACCTCTACCTCTTCCTCACCGTCGGCGGCTCGTTCGACATCTCGTTCGACTGGGTGCACCAGAACCCCGTCGCCACGATCGTCGTCTTCGGCGGCGGCGCCCTCATGCTCGTCCTCCTCGCGCGCCGCTTCTGGCCGCGCGTCCTTTCCTGGTGGGAAAAGGCGAAGGAGGGGGGCGCGATCCTCGCCCGCCCGCGCCGCTTCTTCGGCCGCGTCTTCCTGCCCTCGTTCATCGGCTGGTGCGCGATGCTGACCACGATCGGCGTGTTCCTCAATGCCTACGGGATCCCGGTCAGCTTCGACACGCTGATGCACGTCGCCGGTGGCAACTCCCTCGCGAACGTCACCTCGTTCACGCCCGGCGGAGTGGGGGTGACGCAGGCCTGGAATGTCGCCTCGCTGAAGGGGGTCGCGTCCTCGCACGACGCGACCGCCTACTCGGTGGCGCAGCAGCTCGTCGGGACGGCGTGGAACATCGTCTACGCGCTGATCCTGATGATCTGGGCCTGGGGCTGGGGCGGCGGCAAGCGGCTCGTCTCCGACTCGTACGCCGAGGCGAAGCGCCGCCAGGCCGAGGAGCAGCAGAAGCGCCGCGCGAAGAAGGCCGCCGCCGCGGCGGAGAAGCAGGTCGCTTCGTGACCGCATACGGCGAGGCTCCGGGCTGGACGCCCGAGAAGCCTCGCTTCCGGCCCGGACAGCTCGTTCTCGTCTGGCTGCTCGGCGCAACCGCGTTGCTCGTAGCGACGAGGCTCGTGCCGGGGGCGTCCGACTCGACCCTGCGCGCCGCGATCGTCGCCGCCGCGCTGATCGCCGTGCTCAACGCCGTCCTGCCGCCGCTCGTCGCTGCCCTGCGGCTCCCGTTCACGGCGCTCGTCGGCTTCTTCGCGGTGCTCGCCGTCGACGCGCTGATGCTGCTGCTCGCAGACCGCTACAGCGACGGCCTCACGATCGACTCGTTCTGGTCGGCGCTCGGCGTCGCGCTCGCGGCGTCCGCAGTCGGGGTCGTGCTGAGCGTGCTCTTCGGGACGAACGACGACGACGAGTACTCGTTCCGCGTGGTGCAGCGCATCGCGCGGCGCTCAGGCGAGCGGGTCGTGACCGACGTTCCGGGGATCGTCTTCCTGGAGATCGACGGACTCGCCCTGCCGGTGCTGCAGCGGGCCATGCGCGACGGGCATGCGCCCACGATGGCGCGCTGGCTCGGGGACGGCACGCATCGGCTGGCGGAGTGGGAGCCGGACCTCTCCTCGCAGACCGGCTCCTCGCAGGCCGGGATCCTGCTCGGCTCGAACGACGACATTCCCGCCTTCCGCTGGGTGGAGAAGGAACGCCGGGTGCTCCTCGCGTGCTCCTCGCCGCCGGACTGCGCCGAGCTCGAGCGGCGCCACACAGTGGGGGCCGGGCTGCTCGCCGACGGCGGCGCGAGCCGCGGGAACCTCTTCTCCGGCGGCGCCGACCACGTGATCCTCACCGTGAGCCGGATGGACGCCGAGCGCTCGGCCAATCCCGGCTACCGCGCCTTCCTCGCCAACGGCTTCAACGTGGCGCGGACGTTCGTCCTCTTCGGCTGGGAAGTGATCCTGGAGCTGAGCGCGGCGGCCAGGGAGCGCCGGCGCGACGTCCGGCCCCGCGGCCACCGGGGCGGCGTCTACCCGTTCCTCCGGGCCACGGTCTGCGTGATCGCCCGCGACCTGATCGTCTACGGCGTCCTCACCGACATGATGAAGGGGAGGCCCGCGATCTACGCGACGTTCTCGAGCTACGACGAGGTCGCGCACCACTCGGGCCTGGAGCGTGACGACACGCTCGAGGCGCTGCGCAAGCTCGACCAGCAGTTCGCCCGCATCGAGGCCGCCCGGCGCTACGCCGCGCGGCCGTACGCGCTCGTCGTGCTCTCCGACCACGGCCAGACGCAGGGGGCGACCTTCCGGCAGCGGAACGGCTTCGGCCTCGACGAGCTCGTCGAGAAGAGCCTCGCGCACGGGGGCGTCCGCGCGCTCGCCGGCGGCGACGAGCAGGACGCGATGGTCGGGCGGGCCGCAGCCGAGGCCACGGGGCACAAGGCGAAGCCGGCGAAGAACGACGTCTCGGGCCGGGACGTCGTCGTCCTCGGCTCGGGGAACCTCGGCCTCGTCTACCTGATGGAGGAGGAGCGGCGCCTGACGCTGGAGGAGCTCGAGAGGCGGCATCCG
>DASTZY010000029.1:0-21233 GCA_035764085.1 Gaiellaceae bacterium | reverse complement strand
GATCGCCGTGCCGGGGTTCGTCGACCTGCAGGTGAACGGCTTCGGCGTGCGGCGCGCCTTGAGCCCGTAGCCGAGGTTCTGCCGCACGGTCATGTGCGGGTAGAGTGCATACGTCTGGAACACCATCGCGACGTCGCGGCTGCGGGGTGCGAGGTCGGTGACGTCTCGATCGCCGATCCAGATCGCGCCGTCGGTCACCTCCTCGAGCCCGGCGATCATCCGCAGGAGCGTCGACTTGCCGCAGCCGGACGGGCCGACGAGCACGAGGAACTCGCCGTCGCCGACCTCGATGTTCAGGTCGTCGACGGCGGTGGTGTCGTCGAAGCGCTTGGTGACGTGCTCGAACGTGATCGGAGCCATCAGGCGGCCTCCTTGGCTTCGGGCGGCACGACGAAGTGCGCCACGGCGAGGAACGAGTAGGCGACGGTGAGCGTGAGGAACGGCATCACCGCCGCGGCGATGCCCACGAGGTTGACCAGCAGGAGCGAGAGGCCGAGCAGGAGGGTCGCACCCGGCCTCCGCGCTCCTACCGTGGCCGCATCCTGGGCGATGACCCGCAGCGGGCTTGCCGGATTCGCGGCGGCAACCGTCGCGAGCAAGACCGCGTAGATGCCGAGGAGGACGACGAGATAGAGCGTGAGGAACGCGAACGGCCAGCCGACGGCCGACCGCGTATAGACGTGGACGGCGAGCGCGGCGAGCACGACGAGGGCCAGCCCGCCGGCGCCGAGCTGGAGCCCGCGGCGCCAGTGCAGGCGCAGCCCCTCCCACGCGTCGGCGAGCGCGAGATTGCCCGTCCGCACCAGCGTCACCGAGCAGTGCGCCAGCGCGACGGCGAACGGCCCGGCCAGCACCGCGAGCACGAGCAGCGCGTGGACCGCGACCGCCGCGAAGGCGGAGCAGACGAGCACGGCCCCGAGCGCCGCGTTGACCGGCACGAGCCGCCACGAGTTCCGGTACAGGTCGCCGAGCGCGAGCCCGAGCGCGGTGCCCGGCCTCATCCCTTCACTCCCGCCGTGACGGCACCCGACACGAAGAAGCGCTGGAGCGCGACGAAGATGACGAGGATCGGCACGATGGCGATGATGCTGCCGGCCGCGATCTGCGGCCATAGCGTCGTGTAGGTGAAGCGCAGATTCGCCAGGCCGAGCTGGATGGTGTAGAGGTGCGGCTGGCCCTGGAAGAGGATCAGCGGCCAGAAGAAGTCGTTCCAGGTGCCCTGGAACTGGAGGATCGTCAGCGCGCCGATCGCGGGCAGCGCGAGCGGCAGCATGACGCGCCAGAAGGTCTTGAACTGGCCGGCGCCGTCGAGCTTCGCCGCCTCCTCGAAGTCCTTCGGGATCGTGAGGAAGTACTGGCGCATGAAGAAGAGGTTCGTCGCGGTGACGAGGTTGATCAGGATGTAGCCGTAGAAGTTCCCGATCAGGTGCCAGTGGGTCAGCATCACGTAGATCGGGATCAGGCGAAGCTGGTCCGGGACCATGATCGTGGCGAGGACGACGAGGAAGAGGAGGTCTCGCCCGGGGAACTTGAGCCGGGCGAAGGCGTAGCCGCCCAGTCCCGCCAGGAAGATGTTGCACGCCACGATGACCGCGCACAGGATGAAGCTGTTCTTGAAATACAGCTTGAAGTCGTACTGCGTCCACATGTCGCGCCACGCCTGGGTCGTCCACGGGTGCGGGATGAGCGTGACGTTGACGCTGTCCGGGATCGTCTTGAACGACGTGCTGATCGTGTAGACGAACGGAACGAGGAACACCAGCGCGACGACGACGACGAGCCCGTAGAGCAGCGCCCTGCGGGCGATCTCGGACGGCGCCCTGCCCGGAATGACCTGCTCGGCGGCGGCGGTGGTCTGCAGGGTCACCCTGCCTCCTGCCGGCCGATCGTGAACCACTGCCCGATCGTGAAGACGAGGATCACGCCGAGGAAGACCACGCCCGCCGCCGACGCGACGCCGAAGTCGAAGGTCTTGAAGGCCTGCTGGTAGATGTAGAGGATCGGCGTGGTCGTCGCGTAGTCGGGCCCACCGGTGCCGCCCGAGACGATGAACGACTGGTCGAACAGCTTGAGCGCCCCGATACCGAAGACGACGAGGCAGAAGAAGTGCGCCGGCCTGAGCAACGGGAACGTGATTTTCCAGAACGTCCGCCAGGCGCTCGTGCGATCGACCGCGGCCGCCTCGTACACGTCGTTCGGGATCGCCTGCAGCGCTGCGAGATAGAACACCATCACCGTCCCCGAGGTCGTCCAGCCGTTCAGGCCGACGATCGCCCAGCCCACGGTGCTCGCATTGCCGAACCAGTCGGTGCTGAAGCCGAAGAAGGTGTTGAACGGCCCTCTCGGCGCGAAGAAGTAGAGGATGATCACCGTGATCGCGACCGAGGACGCGATCGAGGGGAAGTAGAAGCCCGACCGGAAGAAGTTGCGCCCGCGGATCTTCTGATTGATCAGCAGCGCGAGCGACAGCCCCAGCGCCATCTCCAGCGGCACGACGGCGACCGTGTACTCCGCGATGTTCTTGAGCGCGGTGTGGAAGACGGGGTCGTGGAGGACCTTCGCGTAGTTGTAGGTGCCCGACGCTCCCGGCTGCTTGCCGAGGATCCCCCAGTGGAAGAAGCTGATGTAGATGGCATAGATGAACGGGTAGACGAAGAAGAGCCCGAACACCGCCATCGGCACGAGTGCGAAGCCGTAGCCCCAGGCCGCCTCGCCGAGGCGCGCGCCGAGCATCGACGAGCGGAGGCGGGCGGGTCTGGCTTCTGTCGCGCTCGCAGTCGCCATCAGCTGAAGTGTCCACCTGCGCGGCCGAAGCCGCGCAGGTGGACGGTTACTTCGTTTCGGATCAGTGGCCCTTGAGCGCCTTGGCGACGTCCGAGAGCATCTGCTGCGTGCTCTTCTTCCCCGAGATCACCGCGTTCAGGTCGTTGCCCATCACGGTGTAGGCGTTGGCGAAGAAGGGATTGCCGAAGCCCCAGCCGCGGGCGTACGGCGCCGCTGCGAGGAACGGCTTGCGCCCGCCCTTCGACGCGACGTCGGTGCGCGGCGAGAGCGCGAGGCCCTTCGACATCCACAGCTTCTCGCCCTGCTTGCCGACAAGCCAGCTGAGCAGCGTCCAGGCGGCCGGCTTGTTCGAGGAGCTCTTCGCCATCGACCACGAGACGGTGAAGGCGAGGTTTCCGTTCTGCTTGCCCTTGATCATCGGCCGGACCCCGTAGTGGATGTTCGGGTACGTCGACGACATGTACGGGAGCAGCCAGTTGCCCTCGAAGATGATCGCGGCGTTGCCCTGCCCGAGCTCCTGGCCGCACCAGCTGCCCGACGGGGGCGTGTAGGCGAGGCCGGACTTGAGCAGGCCGACGTAGAAGTTGACCGCCGCGGCGTTCGCCTTCGACGTCAGGTTCTTCGTCAGCGAGCCGCCGTTCTGGTACATGAAGGCGCCCATCCGCGCCCAGTCGGGCGAGAGGCAGATCGGGTGCTTGGCGACGCCCTTCTGCTGCATCGTCTTGGCGACCGACTTGAGCTGCGCCCACGTCTTCGGCACCTTGACCCCGGCCCTGGCGAAGAGGCCGTTGTTGACCTCGGTCGCGAGCGGCGACCAGTCCTTCGGGAAGCCGTAGATCGTCTTGCCCTTCTTGAACGCGCCGAGCAGCTTGGGATAGAACTTGCTCGTCTTGAAGTGGGTCTTCGCGACGTAGCCGTTCAGCGGCTGGACGACGCCCTGCTTCTCCCACGAGCCGATGACGCTCGAGTCGACGTAGAACACGTCCGGCGCATTGCGAGCGGCGAACCGAGCCGTCATCGCGGCGCCGTAGTCGCCGTTGATGACCGTCCACGTGGCGTGGACGCTCGGATGCGTCGCGTTGAACTTGTCGACCATCTGCTGGACGAGAGCGTCCTCGTCCGGGCCCGATGACCAGCCGGCCAGCGTGACGTTCGTCACCTTCTGAGTCCGCAATCCCGCCTGAGCGGTCGCAGCAAGTGCGACGACGGCGGTCAGCAGGCCCAAGACCAGCACTAGGCGCTTGGCCATGACCTATAACCCTCCCTCATGGTTTGGAACCGGTTTCAGCACGAGCAGCATCGGTGTTATACCCCCTTTTGCCTGCAGAAGCACGACGCCGCTCCTCTTGACTTGAAGACGACGGAGGGCGACTCTTGGTTAGAGATGGAAGCGCTACCAGGACCTGCGGCCCCCGCGAGCCCCGCCAGGATCGCGGACGTCGCCGCCCTCGCGGGGGTCGGTGTGGCCACGGTCTCACGCGTCCTGAACGGTCGCGGCGGCGTTCGCGCGAGCACCGAGCTCCGAGTCGTGGAGGCGATCAAGGCGCTGAACTACCGTCCCAGCTCGCTCGCTCGCAGCCTGTCCCTGCAGCGGACGATGGTGGTCGCGGCGCTGCTCCCGTGGTTCACCAACCCCTCCGCTGTGCAGCGGGTCCGAGGCATCGTCGAGGGCCTGAGCGGCTCCCGCTACGACCTGATGGTCTTCGACATCGAGTCGGAGGACCGGCAGCGCCGCGCGTTCGAGCTCTTCGACCGCGGCGACCGGGCGGACGGGCTCCTCGTCGTCTCCACCCGACCGCCCGAGGCCGAGGTCGACCGCCTCCGCGCAGCCGGGATCCCGTGCGTGCTGATCGACGCGGTGCACCCGCACTTCCCGAGCATCGCCGTGGACGACGTCGCCGGCGGCGAGATCGCGACCCGGCACCTGCTCCAGCTCGGCCACCGGCGCATCGCCCTGATCGGCGACCCGCCGCCCGAGTTCCGCTTCGAATGGAGCCGTGACCGGACACGCGGCTACGAGCGCGCGCTCGCGGCGGCAGGGATCGAGGTGCGTCCCGAGTACGTTCGCGAGGGAACGCGGCTGCCGCACGTCGCGCGCGCGATCGCGCGGGAGCTCCTCTCCATGCCCGACCGGCCGACCGCGATCTTCGCCGCCTCGGACACGCAGGCGCTCGGCGTCCTCGAGGCCGCTCGCGCGTCGGGGATCTCCGTGCCGGAGCAGCTGTCGGTGGTCGGCTTCGACGACATCGAGGTCGCCGGCTACGTCGGCCTCACGACCGTGCGGCAGCCGCTCGAGGAGAGCGGACGCCGCGGGGCGAGGCTCCTCCTCGACGCCCTCGAGCGGGGGTCGGTGGAGCCGCTGGGCGAACTGCTGCCGCTCGAGCTCGTGGTGCGCGGCACCACCGGGCCGGCGCTGGGCTGAGCCAGCGCCCGCCGGAGCCGAGGCTGGAAACCGCGCGCTCAGCGAGTAACACTGCGCACATGGTTTCCGCAGCTGCAGCGCGGAAGACCGTGAGCGTCGTCTTCTGCGACCTGGCCGACTCGACCGCGCTCGGCGAGCGCCTCGATCCCGAGCCGCTGCGCGAGCTCATGGGCCGCTGGTACGGGGAGATGCAGACCGCCGTCGAGCGGCACGGCGGCATGGTCGAGAAGTTCATCGGCGACGCGGTGATGGCGGTCTTCGGGCTCCCCCGCGCCCACGAGGACGACGCGCTGCGGGCGATTCGGGCCGCGCTCGACATGCAGCGAGCCGTCGAGCGGCTGAACGCCTCCCTCGCCGGACGCGAGGTGCCGGAGCTAAGGATCCGGATCGGGATCAACACCGGCGAGGTCGTGACGGGAAACGACGCGGCGACGCTCGCCACGGGGGACGCCGTCAACACGGCGAAGCGGCTCGAGCAGGCGGCTGGCGGCGGCGAGATCCTGATCGGCGCGGTGACCGAGCGGCTCGTCCGGCACGCGACCCGGCTCGAAGCGGTCGACTCGGTCGAGGCGAAGGGGAAGAGCGCGCCGGTGGAGGCGTGGCGTGTCTCCGGCGCGATTGCCGGAGCGGAGTCGTTCGCCCGCCGCTCGGACATCCCGCTCGTCGGCAGAACGAGCGAGCTCGGCGTCCTCAGGGACGAGCTGACGGCGAGCGCGGACAGCGGCGAGTGCCGGCTCGTCACGGTGATCGGCACCGCCGGCGTCGGCAAGACGCGGCTCGTGTCGGAGCTCGTCGCCGAGGTCGGAGAGCATGCGACCGTCGCGTCGGGCCGGTGCCTGCCGTACGGCGACGGCATCACGTTCTGGCCGCTCACCGAGCTGGTCCGGCGGCTCGGCGGCGAGCACGCCGTCGCCGAGGCGGTACGGGACGACCCCGATGCCGCTCTCGTCGTCGAGCGGCTCGCGGTGCTGCGCGGCAGCGGCGCCGCCCCGCCCGAGGAGCTCTTCTGGGCCGTGCGGCGGCTGTTCGAGGCTCTCGCGCGTCGACGACCGCTCGTGGTCCTCCTCGAGGACGTGCACTGGGCCGAGCCGACGCTGCTCGACCTCGTCGAGCACGTCAGCCGCTGGAGTCGCGGCACCCCGATTCTCCTCCTGTGCGTCGCGCGGCCGGAGCTGCTCGAGGAGCGGCCACAGTGGGAGGGAGTGGTCGTGCGGCTCGAGCCGCTCTCCGCCGGAGAATCGACCGAGCTCCTCGACGCGCTCGACATCGGCGGGATCCTGTCCTCGCAGCTCCGCGCGCGCGTGGCGGAGACGGCCCAGGGGAACCCGCTCTACACGGAGCAGCTCTTCGCGATGCTCGCCGACGAGGCGCGTGCGGCCGCCGAGCTGGTCGCCCTCCCGCCCACGATCCAGGCGCTTCTCGCCGCGCGCCTCGACCGCCTCGACCCGGTCGAGCGGGACGTGGTCGAGCGGGCCGCGGTGATCGGCAAGGAGTTCTGGCCGGGA
Source organism: Gaiellaceae bacterium (assembly GCA_035764085.1). Lineage (GTDB taxonomy): Bacteria > Actinomycetota > Thermoleophilia > Gaiellales > Gaiellaceae > Palsa-739. The sequence goes on along the minus strand of DASTZY010000029.1, from coordinate 14,522 downwards.
GCAGTCGCCTTCCTCGGCGATGGGGACGAGGTGCTCGGCACGACGCTGCTCACGCTCGTCCGCCGGGAGTTCGTCGAGCCTGCGGTGTCGAGCTTCCCCGGCGAGGACGGCTTCCGGTTCCGGCACGCCCTGATCCGCGACGCGGCCTATGCCGGCATCCCGAAGAGGACGCGCGCCGGCCTCCACGAGCGTTTCGCCGGGTGGCTCGAGCTGCACGGCGGCAGGGACGAGCTTCGCGGCTACCACCTGGAGCAGGCCTACCGCTACCGCGACGAGCTCGGAGCGCTCGACGACCACACGCGCTCGCTGGGCGAGCAGGCGGGCGAGCTCCTCGCGGCGGCCGGGAGCCATGCCCTTGCGGGCGACGACGTTCCGGCCGCCGTCAACCTGCTCGAGCGCGGGGTCGCCCTGCTCCCGCGCACGAACGGCTCACGAGGCTACGTCCTCCTCGAGCTGGCGATCGCGCTGATGCGCTCGGGCTCCTTCGCGGCCGCCGAGGGCGCGCTCGAGGAGGCTCTTGCTCTCGGGCGTGACGACGGAGACCGGCGGCTCGAGCTCCGCGCGCTGATCGAGCGCGAGTTCTTCCGGATCTTCACGAACGCGGGAACCTCGGCGGAGGAGATCACGCGCGTCGCCGAGGAGGCGATTCCGGCTCTCGAGGGGCTCGGTGACGACGCCGGGGTGGCGAAGGCATGGCACCTGTTGAGCGAGCCGCCGGTCAACGCGTGTCGCTGGGCGGAACGCGCGGACGCGCTCGAACACGCACTCGAGCACGCCCGGCGCGCCGGAGACGCTCGCGAGGCAGCATTCGTCGCGGCCTCGCTGATGCACGCCGTTCAGCTCGGGCCGACACCTGTCGACGCCGCGATCGAGCGGGCGAACCTCTTCTTGCAAGAGATGCAAGACGACCGCTTGCTCACGGCGTCGATCCTCAGCTCGCTCGCAGTGCTGCTCGCGATGGGCGGCCGGTTCGCTGAGGCGCGCGAAGCGTGGTCCCGTGCGCGCATGCTCTGGGACGAGCTCGGGATGGCGCACCGCCGCGCGGTCCGCTCCATCGACGCCTCGACGATCGAGCTGCTGGCCGACGACCTCGAGGGCGCCGAGCGTGAGCTCCGAACCGGCTACCGAATGCTCGCCGAGATGGGCGAGACCCACGTCCGGCCGACGCTCGCCGCCTACCTCGCCGCAGTGGTCGTCCAGCTGGGGCGCTTCGCCGAAGCAGAGGATCTCGCGCGCTTCGCGGAGTCGCACGCCTGGGAGGACGACATCGTTACGCAGGTGATGTGGCGAGTTGCGCGGGCCCAGGTGGAGGCACCTGCAGGAAGGACCGCGGAGGCGGAGCGCCTTGCGCGTGCGGCGGCCGAGCTGGCGGCGCCTACCGACTTCCTCGACCTGCAGGCCACCGCCTTGCTCACGCTCACGCGGGTGCTTCGGCAGGCGGGATCGCCGGAAGAAGCCGCCAAGGTCGCCGCAGAGGCGCAGGCGGTGTACGAGCGCAAGGGGAACGTCGTCGGGGCCCGACAGGCGGCCGCGCTCGCCTAGGCAGGCGCAGCCGCTTGGAGTAGGGTCCTCACGAGAGGAGGTGCGGCATGAACGAGGGCGCACAAGGTCCGTGGGAGGGCAAGGGTCACACCCTGGAGGCGGCGATGTGGCACGCCTGGGAGAACGCGAAGTCAGGCGGCGCGGATCCGGGGACGTACAAGATCGAGATCATGATCGAGGCTCACAACCCGATCCACAGTTACATCGTCGTGATCAACCCGCCCGGATAGCGCTCGCGCGCCTCCAGCCGCCGACCAAAGCACGGGTAGTCGCGCGGCCAAGACAGCTCGTTACCTGTCGGCCTGTTTCGGCGGGGCGTGATCTCAGTAGACAGGGCTGAACGACGGACTCTCTCCCGATGTGGCGAACTCGCCACGCATCCCGGCGGCAATCAGAGTCGAGATCCCGGCGAGGAGTAAGAAGTCGCCGATGCTGTAAACGGCGTGCAGCGGCCGAACGGCCACCGTGTCCGACAGGCGGGCGAGGTGCGTTTTCCGGGTCGCCAGCACGTGCTTCCACGAGCGGTCGAAGTTCGCAGGGTTCTGGTCGACCGCGTATCCGGCCGCGTTCAGCGCAGAGCGCGACACCGGCATGCCGCCGTTGAACGCAATCGGGGCGGTGTTCAGTGCCCAGCCCGCGAGGACGAAGAGGAGCGCCGCGGTCCCGAGAGCGCCCAGGCGGGAACGAAGGGAGGTCGCGGCCACATAGAGCAGAGGCACGAGCACGATGCAATAGGTCGCTATCAGCAGCACGAGTCGCGCGTCGGCGCCGAACGTCTTCTTGGGAAGCCAGGTGAGGCCGATCTGAATCGCGAAGGCTGCAAGCGCGCCCAGCAACAGAGAAGCCGGGATTCGCAGGCGGCCAGCGCGGCCCCCGTTGAGGTACCCGATCGAAAAGCCCGCCGCCACGGCGACCAGAAAAAGGACCCAGGACAGGGAGGTTGGTGAGCCGGTTGCTGCCATGATCATCCGAGTTCGGAGTGAAGGCCCGAGCCACCGGTGGAGCCGTACGCCGACGGCCCCACCTGGCAGCGACGGCCTAATACGCGTGGATGGGAGCGCCGATCAGAATCCACATCGCAGCGAGCGCAGACACGACGAGTCCGATCCGAAATAGCGCCTTCATCTCCCCTCCTTCCTTGGATAGCGAGAGCCTGCGTCGCGACGCTATAGACCTATCCGGACGGCGCCAGTAGAAGTGCCCTCGCAAAATCATGAGAGTCGAAGGGCTGAAGATCCTCTAGCGCCTCACCGACGCCTACGAGCTTGACCGGGAGGCCGAGCTCGTAGGCGATCGGGATCGCGACCCCGCCCTTCGCCGAGCCGTCGAGCTTCGTGAGGACGACTCCGGTGACGCCGACCGAGTCGCCGAAGAGGCGCGCCTGCTGGACTCCGTTCTGGCCGGTCGTCGCGTCCACGACGAGCAGCGTCTCGTGCGGGGCCCCATCGAGGCGGCCGGCGAGGACGCGGCGCACCTTCGCGAGCTCCTCCATCAGGTTCACCTGCGTGTGGAGGCGGCCCGCAGTGTCGACGACGACGACGTCGCGGCCGCGCGCGACCGCCGCCTCCGCTGCGTCGTAGGCGACCGCGGCCGGGTCCGCCCCGCGCTCGGAGCCGACGAAGTCGGCGCCGGCCCGCTGCGCCCAGATCTCGAGCTGCTCCTCCGCCGCCGCGCGGTACGTGTCCGCTGCGGCGACGACGACGGAGCGGCCGTGCTCCGCAAGCCGGGCCGAGAGCTTGCCGATGGTGGTCGTCTTGCCGGTGCCGTTGACTCCGACCACGAGGATCACGGCCGGCTCGTGGGCGACGTCGAGGACCGGCGGCTCGCCGAAGAGCTCGGTCACCTCCTCGGTGAGCGCGGCGTTCAGGTCGGTCAGCTCGCCGCGCGCCTCGAGCCGACGCACGAGCTCCGCGGTCGCGCGAACGCCGACGTCGCCGGCGATCAGCGCCTCCTCGAGACGCTCCCAGTCGGCGTCGTCGCCGGGATCGAAGGACGCCGCCGCCGCGAGCTCCCCGGTCAGCGCCCGGCGCGACTTCGAGAGCGAGTCGCGCAGCCGCGAGAAGAACCGCCCGCCGCTCTCCTCGTCGGGCGGGAGCCCCGCGTCCGGCTCGCCCAGCAGCTCCCCCCAGCTCCGCGCCATGGCCGTGAGCCTAGTCGGAGCCTGCGCGCGGACCGGGCGGCTCGGTCACGACGAGAAGATCATCGTCACCTCGCTGATGCCGCCTTCGGTCGTAACGCTGACCTCGTGGCCGCCGTGGCGGAAGACGTGCAGCATCCGCGAGTTGGAGAGCATGACGTCGGCGGTGAACCCGCGGACCCCGTGCGCCTGCGCGTACTCGACCGCACGGGCGTGCAGGATTCCGCCGAGACCGGCGCCCTGCCACTCCGGGTCGACCATGTATCCGACGTCGGCAAGCCCGGTGCGCGGGTCGACGTAATACGAGACCGTGCCGACGATCCGCTGACGGTCACGCGGGCCGACGACGGCCGCGAACGCCATCTCGCCCTCGTAGTCGACGCTGCAGAGGTGCTGCGCCGCCGCATCGGTCAGCGACTTCAGGTTCTGGAAGAAGCGCGTGCGCACGTCCTCGTCGGGCAGACGGTAGAAGAGCTCCTGCATCGCACTCGCGTCGGTGGTTCGCGTGGGCCTGATCCCGACCTCGCGCCCGTCCTTGAGCACGGCGTCTCGCTCCTCCGCTTCGGGGTAGGCCGTCCGGCTGCGGAGCGACTGGTCGGCGTGCACGAGACCGCGCTCCGCCGCCGCGCGCAGGAGCTCCTCCCTGTCGTCCGGGTGCGCGATCTCGATCAGAGCCACCGCTCGCTCCGCGAGGGAGCGCCCGAAGAGGTAGGCGGTCCCGTACTCGGTGACCACCCAGTGGACGTCGCCCCGCGCGATCGCGACTGCCTCGCCCGGCTCGAGCTCGGTTCGGATCGCCGGTCGCCCGCCGGGCGCGCGCGAGGCGAGGCAGACGATCGCGAGCCCACCCGGCGAGGCGAGGGCGCCCCGGTGGAACGCGGGGCCGGTGGAGAGACCGCCGTAGAGGCGCCCGTCGAGGCTCTCCGTGCAAACCTGGCCGGTGAGATCGATCGCGAACGCCTGCGTGACCGAGACCATCCGCTCCTGAGCCGCGATGACGGCCGGGTCGCAGACGTGGTCGAGCGGATGGAACGCGAACCGCGGGTCGTCGTCGACGAGGTCGTAGAGGCGGCGCGTGCCCATCGCCCAGCTCGCGACGACATTGCCGGTGACGACGCCGGCAGCGACGAGGTCGGCCACCGGCTCGGTGACGACGTCGGAGTGGATCGCCAGCTCTCGCCGGTTCGTGAGGTGGGACAGCATCTGGTTCGGGACGCGACCTAGACCGACCTGCAGCGTCGATCGATCGTCGATCAGCCGAGCCACGTAGCGTGCGATCTGCTCCGCGACGCCGTCCGCCGGCTCGTGCAGGTACTCGACGATCGGCGTGTCGACCGGGACGAAGTGGTCGATCCTGTCGGCCGGAATCCGGGACTCGCCTCGCGTCCGCGGCATCGCAGGATTGATCTCGGCGACGACCGTTCGGGCGGTGAGAGCCGCCGCCCGCGTGATGTCGACCGAGATCCCGAGGCTGCAGTGGCCCTCCTCGTCGGGAGGCGCGACCTGCAGCATCGCCACCTCGAGCGGTAGCCGCCCGTTGGCGAACAGCGCCGGCACCTCGGGCAGCGAGACCGGCACGTACTCGATCTCCCCGGTTCCGGCAAGCGCGAGGACGTCCCGGCCGATGTAGAAGACGCGGTGCCGATACCGCGTCGCCGGCGGGTCGCCGCGGGCAATGCCGTCCGTCAGGAAGTGGACGAGCACTGCCCCCGGCGGAGGCGCGGCCAGCTGCTCGAGAGCGTCGACGAGGGCCCGCGGGGTGGCGCACGCGCTTCCGACGAACACGTGGTCGCCGGGCCGCACCACGGACACGGCCTCGGCTGCGGTTGTGAGGCGGTTGCGCCAGTCGGACTGCGCGGCATCGCGAGACATGCGCGGTGGCGCTAGGCGAGCTGCCAGGTCTCCTCGCGGATCAGCGGGACCTCGGTGCCGTCCGCCAGCACCGCGTCCACGTCGAGCTCCGGGCCGCCGACCATGAAGTCGATGTGGATGTCGCAGACGTTCGATCCCTCGTCCGGCTCGCCGTCGAAGGCGTACGCCAGCCCCATCCCGTAGGCGATGTGACAGGTCGCGTTCTCGTCGAAGAGCGTGTCGAAGAAGAGCGTCCCGGACTGGCCCACGCGGGACTCCTTCGTGACGAGGGCGAGCTCGCCGAGCCGGTCGGCGTTCTCGTTGGTGGCGATCTGGCTGCGCACGAGGTCGGCGCCCTGCTCGGCCTCGAGGCCGACGATCCGCCCGTCCTCGAACGTGAGCTGGAGCCCGCGGACGATCTGGCCGTTGAGGGAGAGCGGCAAGCTCGAGCGGATCGTCCCCTCGGCGCGGCGGGAGTCGGGCGTCGTGAAGATCTCCTCCGTCGGCATGTTCGCGACGTAGTCGATCCCGCCGGAGGTGCGGAAGCGGGCGCTGCCCCAGCGCGCGGTCGGCAGGAGCCCGACGGTGAGATCCGTGCCCGGGCCCCGGTAGTGGAGCGCATCGGGCCGGAGCGCGGTCAGCGAGGCGGCCCGGGCCTCGAGCCGCTCGATGTGCTCGCGCCAGGCCTCCACCGGGTCGGGCTCGTCCAGCCGCATGCAGAACGCGACCTTCTCCCACAACCGCTCGACGTCCGGCTCGCCGAAGACCTGCTTCGCCCAGCCCTCGTTGGGAGCTCCGACGCCGCACCAGTTGACGGTGTTCTCCCGGTGCTGGCGTTGCACGATCTCCGCGATCTCCTTCTTCACCGCACGGCCGATGCGATCGCCGTCGAGATCCGCAAGCAGCTGGGAGTCGGGTCTGCCGGTCGTCCCGATCGACGCGTTGCCGGTCTCCGCCTTCCGCATCTCGATCTCCCACGCCGGCGAGTAGGTGAGCGCGGAGTCAGGCCCGAGCCCGATCATCGCGTGCCGGACGTGGTCGTCGAGGTAGAGGAGATGGACATACGACGCGCCGGCCTTGTACGCCTGCCGCACCAGCGCGCGACCGAGCTCCGCGTGCTCGACCATCGGGTTGACATAGACCTCCTGGCCCGGCTGCACGTTGGCGCCGACGCGAACGGCCAGCTCGGCATAGCGCTCGAGACGATCGCCGTTGCTGCTCACGTGAGCTGCCACTCCTCGTTCCGGATGAGGGGCACGACGGTCCCGTCGGCGAGTGTGGCGTCCACCTCGAGCTCCGGGCCGCCGACCATGAAGTCGACGTGCATGTTCGCGAGGTTGAACCTGTCGTCGGGCTCGCTCTCGAGGAGGAACGGCAGGCCCGATCCGTACGCGATGTGGCACGTCGCGTTCTCGTCGAAGAGCGCGTCGTAGAAGAGGATCCCGGCCTGGCCGACGCGCGACTCCCTGGTCACGAGTGCGACCTCGCCCAGCCGGTCGCAGTTCTCGATCGTCGCGAAATGGCTGCGCACCAGCTCCGCTCCCGTCTCGGCCTCGACGCTGACGGCGCGGCCGCCTTCGAAGGTCAGCTGCAGCCCGCGGATGATCTGGCCGGCGAGCGGGAGCGGCCGGGTGGAGCGGATCGTGCCTTCCGTGCGCCGCGCGTCCGGGGTGGTGAAGACCTCCTCCGTCGGCATGTTCGCCACGTAGGTGGTCCCCGCGGAGGTGTCCATGGAGCCGGACATCCAGCGGACGTTCGGCAGGAGCCCGACGGTCAGGTCGGTGCCCGGGCCGCGATAGCGCAGCCCGTCGGGGCGAAGCTCGTTCAGCTGTGCGGAGCGCTCCGCGAGGCTCGCGATGTGCTCGCGCCAGGCCCCCACCGGGTCCGGCTCGTCGAGCCGCATGCAGTACGCGACCTGCTCCCACAGCCGCTCGACGTCCGGCTCGCCGAAGACCTGCTTCGCCCAGCCCTCGGTCGGCGCGCCGATGCCGCACCAGTTGATCGCGTTCTCTCCCATCAGCTGCATCTGGATCTGCACGAGCTCCTGCGGAACCGCCCGGCCCACACGCTCGCCGTCGAGGTCGGCGAGCAGATCCGGTTCGGGCTCGCCGGTTGTCGCGATGAGTGAGTTGCCTCTGAGCGATTCGATCTGGACCTTCTGCCACTCGGGCGCGTACGTCAGCGCCTCGTCCGGCCCGAGCTCGATCATCGCCTTCCGCGCGTGGCCGTCGCGATAGAGGACGTGGACGTACGACGCGCCGGCGCGGTACGCCTGGCGCGTGAGGGCCCGCGCGAGATCGTGGTGCTCGACCGCCGGAAAGAGGAAGACCTCCTGGCCCGGCTGGACGTTCGCACCGACCTTCACGACGAGCTCGGCGTAGCGCTCGAGGCGTTCGTCCATCGAGTGCGATCCTACGCGGTCCGGCCCGCTACGCTCGCGGCGTGCAGGAGCTTCGGCCCGGTCTCTGGCACTGGCAGACGCCGCATCCCGAATGGTCGTCCGACTCCGGATGGCCGGAGGAGGTGTCGTCCTACGCGATCGAGGCCGGCGACGACCTTCTGCTGTTCGATCCGCTGGGCGTCCCCGCCGAGCTGCGCGAGCGCGCCACCGCCGTGGTCCTGACCGCGCCGTATCACGAGCGGGAGGCCCGGGCGCTCGGTCTCCCGGTGCACACCCCGCCGGCGGACACCTGGGAGGACTGGGTCGAGAAGTTCGGCGTGGATCCCGACCGCGTTCGTGGCATGGAGAGCGAGGACCTCGCCTGGCTGCGCGGCGGCGAAGGCGAGGGACACTTCCACGTGCCGGGGCCGTGGCCGTTCGGCATCCAGGCGTACGCCGGCCGGGAGGACAACGACCTCGTCCTCTGGGTGCCGTCCGTCAACGCGCTCGTCACCGGCGACACCCTCTCGGACTTCGGCGAGGGGCTCGGCATCCAGCTCGGCGGTCGCAAGCACGTGACGCGCGAGCAGGTCGCCGAACGGCTGCGCCCGCTGCTCGACCTCCCGATCGAGCTCGTGCTTCCGGCGCACAGCGAGCCCGTCGGCCGCGACGCGCTCGAGCGCGCCCTGAGCTGAGAACTAGCGTCGCTCGAGCACCGGGTAGCGCGCGTCGGCGTCGAGGCAGGCGGCGGCGAAGAGCGCCGTGCCCGGGCCGCCCGTGAAGAGCGAGTAGCGCCCCGGCAGGCGCGCGGCCTGCGCGAGCGCGTGGACGGCGAAGCGCCGCGCCCGCTCCAGCCACAGCTCGTCCTGCGTCCGCTCGAACGCGGCGAGCAGCGCGAATCCGTTGCCCGACGTTCCGTGGCAGATCCCGTGCCCTTTCTCCTCGCCCGGCGGGCCGGCCTTCCAGACGAGCTCGGCGCCGGCGAGCAGGAGGTCCTCGTCGAGGTAGTCGCGCGCGGCGGAGACGACCCCCGGCGCGCCGGCGCACCACTGGAGCTTTCGCTCGTCGCTCCAGTTCGCGAGCCCGTCCTCGCGCGTCGCGGTGCGAGCGAGCGCGGCGGCGGATTCGGCGCGAAGGTGCCCGTTGCGCGGGTCGTCGACCTGCAGCAGCGCCCGGACGTTCCCGGCGAGGCCGTGCACGGTGCCGACGCCCTCGAAGCTCGTGCCCCAGATCCGTTGCGTCCAGAGGCCGTCGGCGCCACGGCGCGATGCAAGCGCCTCGGCGGACTCGCGGGCGAGGTCGTCCCAGTCCATCGCGACGGCAGCGACGAGCGTCCCCGGCGTCCCCCACATCACGTCCTCGGCCTCGTTGGCCACGTTGCCACGGATGCGGGCGCGCAGGTCGTCCTCCAGCGGGTGACCGAGCCTGCAGGCGACGAGCAGGATCCCGGTCTCGCCGGTGAGCAGCGCCGACTCGGGCGGCTCGGGAAGGATCTCGCTCGCGATGAAGTCCGGCTCCGCGCGCCAGAACTCGAGCGCACGCAGCGCGACCGCGGGCAGGTAGAGCGCCGTCTCGGCGAGACCGCGGCGCCGCAGCTCGTCGAGTGCGAAGACGACGCCCGCCGCGCCGGTGTAGAGGTTCTTCAGCGGCAGCGCAGCCTGCCAGCCGTCCCACTCGTGCGCCGGCCAGAGCGAGTCGGGATCGAAGGCGGCGTCGACGTCCGCGACGAGTGCGGCGACGGCGTCGCGGACGCGCACCTCGTCCCACGGCTCGTCGGTCAGCGGCTCGAACGCGGCCGGGTCGTAGAGCACGAACCGGAGCGTACGGGCTAGGCGGCGCCGGCGAGCTTCGCCTCTTCGCGCGGCAGGCGGCGCGAGACGATCTGCGAGACGCCGTCGCCCCCCATCGTCACGCCGTAGAGGACGTCGGCGGCCTCCATCGTGCGCTTCTGGTGGGTGATGACGACGAACTGCGCCCGGTCGGAGTAGCGGCGCAGCAGCTCGACGAAGCGGCCGATGTTCGCGTCGTCGAGCGCGGCCTCGACTTCGTCGAGGAGATAGAACGGGCACGGCCGCGCGAGGAAGAGCGCGAAGAGGAAGGCGATCGCGCCCAGGGCCTTCTCGCCGCCGGAGAGGAGCGACAGCCGCTGCACGCGCTTCCCGGCGGGACGCAGCTCCACCTCGACTCCGTGGCTGGAAGCGACGTCGGCAAAGCCGCCGCCGCCCGGCCGGAGAGCATGGCCGCCTCCGGCGGCCGGGGGCTCGGGATCTTCGGCCTCGTCCTCGGTGGCTTCGGTCAGCCGCAGGCGGCCCTCTCCGCCCGGGAAGACGGTGGCGGTTACGTCCGCGAAGTGCCGCTGGACGGCGTCGAACGTCTCGGCGAAGCGGCGCTCCACCGTCTCCGTGAGCTCGTTGCGCAGCTTCTCGAGCTCGGCGAGGCTCGCCTCGAGATCCGCTCGCTGGGCGGCGAGCTCCTCGAGCCGCTGTTTCTCGGCCTCGTACTCCTCGTGCGCGAGCGGATTGACCTGGCCGAGCGACTCGCGCCGGCGCTCGAGTCGCTCGAGCGACGCGACGAGCTGCTCGCGGTCGTCGCCTTCGGCCGGCTCGTCCGCCGCGGCGTGCTCGAAGCGGCGTCTTGCCTCGTCGGCCTCCGCCTCGAGCCGGGCGGCCTCGACCTCGAGGGCGGAGACGGCTTCCGACGCGGCCGCGAGCTCCTGCCGTAGCTCGACCTCGGCCGCGCCGAGCCGGCGCAGCTCGGCGCCCAGCTCGCCGCTCCGGGCGGCGCCGGCGTCGACCTCTCCGCGCAGCGGAGCCTCGAAGCGGGCTGCCGCGCCTGCCGCGGCGAGGAGCGCCTCGTCCAGCCGCTCGGCGGCGGCGACCAGCCGCGCGAGCTCGTGCGGCCTCGCCCGGCGTCGTCCGGCGCGGACGGCGGCATCGATCCGGCTCGTCTCGGCGCTGCGGGCGCGCTCGGCCGCCTCCTGTGCCTCGGCCGCCGCAGCGTCGGCCGCAGCCACGAGCGTCCGCGCCTCGGTCCGCAGCACGGCAACGTCCCCGGCGGCGCCCTCCGCGACCGCCGGGCGGCCGCCCAGACGCAAGAGGTCGCGCTCGCCGGCCGCGGTGCTCTCCGCGATCTCCGCGAGCTCGGAGCGCAAAGTAGCCTCGCGCTCCGCGATCGTGCGCAGCCGCTCGCCGAGCCCGCCCGTTCGCTCCGCCCCTGCCTCCCCGCGCGCCCGCAAGGGCGCGTCGATCCTTTCCACACGCGAGTCGAGGCCGGTGAGGGCCTGCTCGAGGCGGCGGGCGGCCGCTGCGAGCGCCGAGAGCGTCCCGACGTCCGCGCGGCGAATCGCGAGCTGCGGCGCGACAGCCGCGAAAGCCTGTTCGGCGGCGACTGCCTGCTCCTCCGCCTCTGCCGCCTTCCGCTCGGCGAAGCGCGCCTGCTCGGCGAGCGTCCTCGCCTCGTCGGCGAGCCCACGGCGCCGGACGTCAAGCTCCAGGAGGACAGCTTCGGCGGTCTCGCCCGCGTACCAGAGCTCGCCGGTGCGGGGGTCGTAGCCGAAGCCGTCGGCGGTGACGGCGGGCGTCGTCGACGCGAGCAGCGCCTCGCGCTCGACCACGGGCAGTTCGGCGACGAGCTCGCGCGGGTCGCGGCCGGCGACGACGACGAGCGATCCCAGCCCGAGCGCCGCCGCGCGTTCGAGGAGCTCGAGCGCAGCCTGTGCGTCGTCGGCGAGGAGCGCAGCCGCGCGCGGCCCGAGCGCCGCCGCGACCGCCCGCTCGCGTCCCTCCTCGACGTCGAGCTCGCTCAGCACGAGCCGTTCCCCCTCCTCCGCCAGGGCCCGCGCGGCCGGCGGGATGCCCTCGCGCTCGGCCAGCGACCGCTCGAGCGCCGCGAGCCGGTCGGCCGCGGTGCGCGCCCGCTCCGCGAGCGTGTCGCGCTCGTGCAACGCATCCCTCGCCCGCGCGCGGGCGCTCAGCGCCTGCTGCTCGAGCTCGCGGGGAGACAGGCCCCCGCGCGCGGCGTCCGCCTCGGCGTCGGCCAGCTCGGCGCGGAGCCGCGTCGCCAGCCGCTCCGCGGACTCCCGCTGGACGGAGAGCCGCGCAACCCTCGAGCGCAGCTCGTACGAGACGGCGAGCGCCGCCTCCCGCTCGCCCGCCGCGCCGGTCAGCTCGCGCTCGATCTCGCGCCGCTCCGCCAGCAGCTCCTCGAGGCGCGCCTCGCGCCCGGCGCGGAGCTGAGCCTCGCCAACGAGCAGCCGGCCGAGCGCCTGCCTCGCGCGTTCCGCCGCCGCCTCCCGCTCCACGGCTGCCGCCTGGGCGGTCGCAGCTGCGGCCTCCCAGGCTCGCTCGAGCTCCGCGAGCTCGGCCGCGGGATCGCCCGCCTCGGCCGCCGCGGCGTCGTGCCGCGCGCGGGCCTCTGCGAGCAGCGCCGTCCCGGACTCGCGCCGCAGTCCGAGCCTCTCTGCCGCGCTGCGGAGCCGGTAGAGACGCTGCAGCGCCTGCTCGCGCGCGCCTGCGGCATCGGCCAGCTCCTCCTCGGCGCGTCCCCGCTCCGCGAGCAGCGCCTCGAGCGTCGCCTCCACCTCGCTGCGGCCCGCCGCGGCTTCGCCGCGCCGCGTCCCCAGCTGGGCCAGGCGCTCGTCGAGCCCGGCGAGGTCGAGCTGCGCGACGCGCGCCCGCAGGCGCGCGACCTCGAGCCCGAGCTTCTGCGCCCGCTCGGCCGCCGTCGCCTGCAGCGCGAGCGGCCTGAGACGCTTCCGCACCTCCGCCTCGACGTCGCGGGCGCGCTCGACCTCGACCGCGACGCGCGCGAGCTTCAGCTCGGCGCGGTGCCGGCGCGCCTTGAAGCGGCCGAGGCCCGCCGCCTCCTCGATCAGCGCGCGCCGCTCGGCCGGCTTCGAGGCGAGAATCGCCTCGACCTTTCCCTGGCTGATGATGGAGTGCATGCCCTGCCCGAGGCCGAGGTCGGCGAGCAGCTCGACCAGGTCGAGCCGCCGCACGGCGGCCCGGTTGACGAGGTACTGTCCCTCGCCGCCGCGGTGCAGCCGGCGCGCCACGGACAGCTCCGCGTAGTCGACGGGCAGCGCGCCGTCGGCGTTGTCGAAGAGGAGCTCGACCTCGCAGAAGTCGGCGGCCCCGCGCGTGCCCCCGCCGGCGAAGAGGACGTCGTCCGGCTTCTCCGCGCGGAGCTCGGTCGGGCTGAGCGACCCGGCCGCCCAGCGAATCGCGTCTGAGACGTTCGACTTGCCGGAGCCGTTCGGGCCGACGATCACGCCGACGCCCGGCTCGAGACGGACCTCGACCGGTTCCGGGAACGACTTGAACCCACGCAGCTTGACGGCGCGCAGATGCACCGCCCGCCACCCTAAAGAGCCGACAGGACGCTACTGCCGCTTGCGCTGCTTGTGGCGCTCGTCGTCGCGCGCGAGCGGAGCGTCCTCGTCCGCGGGCTCGTCGCCGGAGAAGATCTCGAGGATCCCACGAGGCTCGGGATCCCGCTCCTCTGCGGTGAGTCGCCTCAGACGCAGCTCGGAGTTGCTTGGCCGCCGCTCAGTCATGAGGCGGCTCAGGATGCCAGAAACTCAGCGGCGCTCGCCGGTGACGAGCAGGTACTCCCGCTCGTCGACGTACCGCCCGTCCGGCTGCCGGCCCTGCTCGAAATGCTCGCGGGCGGCCTGCTCGAACTCGGCCCTTCGCTCGGGCCCGAGGTTGTCGAGCATCATCTTGACCGGCCCGAAGCGCGGCGCGAAGTACTCCCACGCATGCTCGGGCGACTCGTCCTCGTAGCACGACATCCGCCGCTCGATGGTCAACTCGAACGCGTCGCCGAGCTTTTCTCGAACGTGTCCCTCCTCACCCCAGCTCACCGGTGCGCCGGCACCGGGCGGAGGCGCCGGCTGGAAGGGGCCGAAGACCTTGAACATCGTCCCTACCGTGCCCTCCGGCGTCCAGGCCGAGAAGGCGATACGGCCGCCCGGCCGCGTGACGCGCGCAAGCTCCCGGGCCGCGGCGTCGTGGTCGGGGGCGAAGATCATCCCCACGGAGGAGGTCACCTTGTCGAAGCTCGCATCCTCGACGTCGAGGTTCTCCGCGTCGCCCACGCGGTACTCGATCTCGTAGCCGCCGGCCTCGGCGCGTGCTCTGGCGACGTCGATCAGGCGCGGCGAGAGGTCGATCCCCGTGACGCTGGCGCCGGCTCCCGCCGCCAGCTCGGCGAGGTTGCCGGCGCCGCAGGCGACGTCGAGCCACCGGTCGCCCGACTGCGGATCGAGCGCCTCGACGAGCGCGACGTGCATGTCGTGGATCGTGTCGGCGACGTCCTCGAACGCCCCGGCCGACCACACGGCCGCCTGCAGCTGCTTGAGCTCGGCGAAGTCAGGCATGCGCGAAGAAGCTACTCCTCGTCCTCCTGGATGTCGAGCGTGGCGAGGACCTCGCGCGCGGCCTCCTGCTCGGCCGCCTTCTTCGTCCGTCCCTCGCCCCGCCCGAGCTCCTCGCCGTCGATGACCGCGGCGCACGTGAACCGTCGCTCGTGCGGCGGGCCCTCGACCGAGACCTCCGTGTACGTCACGTGCCGGCCGCTGCGGGCGAGCAGCTCCTGCAGGTCGGTCTTGTG
>DASTZY010000028.1:0-2027 GCA_035764085.1 Gaiellaceae bacterium | reverse complement strand
GTGATCGACATCTCGGAGCTGTCGATCGAGGAGACGGCCTACCGGATCCTCCGCGTGGTCGAAGAGCGCGCCGGCGAGGCGAAGGCGCAGGCCGCCCGGTGAGCGAACACGCGCCCAAGCCGAAGATCCCGCTCTGGCGGTGGGGTCTGTGGTGGGTCGTGCTGCTGGTGGGCGACTTCGTCTTCTACGTCCTGCTCACGCCGATCTGGATCGGCCTGCGCACCCTCGCCTGGGTGGCCGAGTTTCGCGCCAGGCGCCGCTAGCTCCTGGAAGGACAACCGCCGTACTTATGAGAACATCTGCGGCCGCATGACCCGCTACGTCTACGACTTCGACGAGCCCTCGGAGGGCGGCCGCGACCTGCTGGGCGGCAAGGGGGTCGGGCTCGCCGAGATGACGCAGCTCGGGATCCCGGTTCCCGCCGGCTTCACGATCACGACCGACGCCTGCCGTGCCTTCATGAGCTCGGGCGGCGAGGTGAAGGGGCTCGACGAGGAGGTGGCGGAGCACATCGCGCGGCTCGAGCAGAAGAGCGGAAAGCGCTTCGGCGACGCCCGTGACCCGCTGCTGGTCTCCGTCCGCTCCGGGGCCGCGATCTCGATGCCGGGGATGATGGACACGATCCTGAACGTCGGGATCAACGACGAGTCCGTGCTCGGCCTCGCCCGCTCGACCGGGAACGAGGAGTTCGCACAGGACTGCTACCGCCGGCTGATCCAGATGTTCGGGGAGACCGTCGACGGCATCCCGCACGAGAGCTTCAGCATCGACGACACCGTCGAGCGGGCTCGGGAGGTCTACGAGCGGGAGACGGGTGGCGGCTTCCCGCAGGACGCGCGCGAGCAGCTGCGCCGCGCGATCGACGCCGTCTTCGAGTCGTGGAAGTCCCCGCGCGCACAGGTCTACCGCCGTACGTACGAGATCCCCGACGACCTCGGCACCGCGGTCAACGTCGTCCAGATGGTGTTCGGCAACAAGGGCGACGAATCCGCGACCGGAGTGTGCTTCACGCGCGACCCCTCGACCGGCGAGCAGGGCGTCTACGGCGAGTACCTCGTCAATGCGCAGGGCGAGGACGTCGTCGCCGGCGTCCGCACGCCGCAGCCCCTCGCCGAGCTCCGTGGGCTGATGCCGGAGGCGTACGACCGGCTCCTCGAGACGATGGCAGCGCTCGAGCGTCACTACCGCGACATGCAGGACATCGAGTTCACGGTCGACGAAGGGCGGCTCTACCTCCTGCAGACCCGGACCGCGAAGCGCACGGCCGCCGCCGCGATCAAGTGCGCCGTCGACATGACCGCCGAGGGCCTGATCGAGCGGGACGAGGCCGTGATGCGGATCGACCCGAACCAGCTCGACCAGCTCCTCCACCCGGGCCTGGACCCGAACGCGGAGATCGAGGTCGCGGCGAAGGGCCTCAATGCCTCGCCCGGCGCCGCGTGCGGGAAGATCGTGCTGGACGCCGACAGCGCCGAGGAGCGCGGCAAGGCCGGCGAGTCGGTGATCCTCGTCCGCTGGGAGACGACGCCCGACGACATCCACGGCCTGATCCAGGCGAAGGGCGTCCTGACCGCGCACGGCGGCATGACCTCGCATGCAGCCGTCGTCGCGCGCGGGATGGGCAAGCCCTGCGTCGCCGGCTGCGAGGGCCTCGACATCGACAGGGACGCGAAGACGGTCCGCATCGGCGGCCATCAGCTGCGCGAGGGTGACGTGATCACGATCGACGGCGGCACCGGCCGTGTCATCGTCGGCGAGGTCCCACTCGTCCCACCCGCGATCAACGAGGACTTCGAGACGATCCTCGGGTGGGCCGACGAGCTGCGACGCCTCGAGGTGCGTGCGAACGCCGACAATGCGAACGACGCGGCCAAGGCCCGCGAGTTCGGCGCGCAGGGCATCGGCCTCTGCCGCACCGAGCACATGTTCTTCGGGGACGAGCGGCTGCCCGTCGTCCAGGAGATGATCCTCGCCGCCGACGAGGACGGGCGCCGCGAGGCGCTCGACCGGCTCCTTCCGTTCCAGCA
>DASTZY010000027.1:0-35295 GCA_035764085.1 Gaiellaceae bacterium | reverse complement strand
CTCTCCGTCGGCCAGCAGATCGAGCTCGGCGACGGGATCCGCGTGCGGGTCGCCGCCACGGGCGAGCTCGCGGCGATGTGGCCGGAGGCGGCAGGGCTTCTGCCGCGCGCCTTCGGGCGCGAGCCGGACCGGATCTGTGTGCTCGAGCTCGAACGGTCGCTGGCGAGCGGGCAGCACGAGGCCCCCGACGCGCCCGGCGAGCTCGCCGACGCGGTCACGGCGATCCGTCTCGCGACGTCCGCTCCGGTGGCGGCGGGGCCGGTCCTGTTCGAGCGGCTCGACTGGCGACCGTACGGGATCCGGCCGGTGCTGCCGATCGCCGCGACTGCGCCGCCGGGCGAGCCGACGCGGCTCGATCCGTTCCGGGCCTCGGTCGCCGCGGACGTGCGTGTCCGCCTCGGCGCGGCCGACGACGACGCCCACCTGGGCGACGCGCTCGACCGCTGGGAGCTCGCGCTCTTCCAGTCCGAGCCGTTCCGTGGCGAGCAGCTCCGGCACGCGCTGGAGGCGGCGCTCGGCGAGGGCGACGGCGTCTGGGCGGCGGCGATGCGCGGCGCGGCGCTGCTCGGGGCGACGCCGCCGGAGCGCGCGGAGCTCGCCCGGCAGCTGCGGGCTCCGACGTGCGAGCTGCTGCGGCGGCTGCTCGTCGCCGTCCTCCTCCACGAGGAGCGTCGGGCGCTCGTGCGCGAGCTGGACGAGGCGCTCCTCGGAGCCGGGGGCGCGGCTGCGAGCCTCCAGCAACGCGCCAGCTAGTCGGCACAGACACGTCACCGGTTGCCGCCTACCTTCGAGACATGGAGGAGGCGCGTGCCGTGCTCGCCCGGCTGGAGCGGATCGAGACCCTCGAACGCGAGGGTGCAGAAGCCTCGTCCCTCCTCGCCGAGCTGCGCGAGCTCGTCCGGGAGGCGACCGACTGGGCCGCCCGCGAGCGCGACCCCCGAGCCCGCGAGGCCGCTGCCGCGCTCGACGGGAGATGCCCGTGAGAGCTTCTGACCGCGCCCAAACGGGAAGCGTCCGTTTACGGACGGCGGCAGGCGGGATGCTGGGCTTCGACCTCGGCACCGGCCGGGTCTCACACGACGTTCACGGAAGCCCGATACCGTGGCCGCCCGCCGCCGTCCCGATCGAGTGACCAAGTCTCAGACCCCGAATGCCGATAGCACCGTTGCGACTGCGGTGATGCGGCTCTTGTCCAATCGGAAGGTTCAGCTCGTGCTGAACGGCGGCTTCGGGCTCCTACTGCTCGGGGTGGCGTTCGTGAGCGTCCGCCACTTCGTCGGTGGCGGCTGGCCGATCCACCACGCGAACCCCGCGCTCGTCGTGGCCGCGGCGCTTCTCTTCCTCGCCGCCTACGCGTTCAAGGCATGGGGCTGGCAGCGCCTCTTCCACGCGCACGAGCGGCCGACCGCCGGCGCGCTCGCGTTCGCGGGCGGCGCCGCCTGCGTCGGTGGGATCGCCCTGCCGGGCCGGGTGGACGACGCGATCCGGATCGCGATCGTCAGGCGCTTCCCAGGCACGAAGGCCGGGCTGGGGACGGTGGGCCTGAGCCTGATCATCCTCGGCATGCTCGACAACGCGGCGCTGACGCCGCTCGCGTCCGTGGCCGCGGCGGGCTCGAGCCACTGGACGGCTCGCGCCGGCTTCGCCGTCGTCGCCGTGGCCGGAGTCGCCGCTGCAGCCGTCGTCGCCTTCCTCCCGCGCATCGCCCGCCTGTCCTTCGTGACGCGCTGGCGGGTCGGCCGCTGGATCGCCGACCACACGCACTGCACGAGGGAGGCGTGGGCCGCCTGGCTGCTCATCTCGGTCTCGTGGTGCCTCCGCGGAGTCGCCGTCTTCCTCCTCCTCAACGCCCTCTCCATGCCCGGCTCGTTCGTGCTCGCGCTCGCCTTCCTGGTCGCGTCCGCAGCGTCGGCCGCGCTGCCGATCGCCCCCGCGGGCGCCGCGACGCAGGCGGGCGCGGGAGCCGCGATCCTCGCTCTCAGCGGCGTCGGCACGGCCGACGCCATCGCCTTCTCGGTCGCCGCGCAGGCTCTCGTCATCGTGACGGGCGCCGCGGTGATCCTGCTCATCGGCACCTGGCACCTCGCCACGCGCGTGCGCGCCTCACGGTCGGCGCGCGCCGCAGCCGCGGCCTAGCCCGCCTCGACCGCGGCCTCGCTCGCGACGAAGTCCCGCTGGCGCACGAGCACGAACGCGAGCACGGCTCCAGCGAAAAGGATGAAGGCGGCGACGAGGAGGATGTCGTTCAGCCCGCTGATGAACGCGGAGTGGGCCAGCTCGACGGCCTGCGGCCTGTTGCCGGCGGCCGGACCGGTCCCGCCGGACGAAATCGCCTGCGCGAGAGGCTGCGCTCGCTGCGCGGGCACGCCGTGCGCCGCGAGATACGACGCGATTCGGCTCTGGAAGATCGCCCCGAGGGCCGCGATTCCCGTGGCGATCCCGATCTGGCGAAACGTGTTGTTGATCCCCGACGCCATCCCTGCGCGGCGCGGCTCCACGACGCTGACCGCGGTCGATGCGAGCGGCGCGTTGACCATCCCGATCCCCACGCCGCCGACGAGGAAGCCGGCGAGCAGCGTCGTCCAGCCCGCGCCGAGCTCGATGCCCCACAGGAGCAGCAGCGCGACGCCGACCACCGCGAGCCCGCCGCCGAGCAGGAACCTCACCGGGATCCGCGCGGAGAGCCTGCCGGCGATCGGCGCGACCACGAACGAGACGAGCGAGAGCGGCAGGAAGCGGACACCGGCGGCGACCGCGGAGTAGCCGAGGACGTTCTCGAGGTAGAGCGGCAGGAAGAGGAACTGCGCGAACATCCCGGACGAGATCGCGAAGGCCGTGATCTGGGCGCCGGTGAACGTGGGCACCCGGAAGAGGTGGAAGTCGAACATCGGGTCGCGCCGCCGGAGCTCGATCGCCGCGAACGCACAGAGCAGCACCGCCGCCGCGACGAAGAGGCCGATCACCCGTCCGCTCGACCAGCCCCAGTCGTTCCCGCGCAGGAGGCCGAGCACGAGCGCGAACAGGCCTGCGGTCAGCGTGGCGAAGCCGGGGAGATCGAAGCCGCCGCTCTCCTCGTTGCGCGACTCGTGCAGCTCCCGGATTCCGGCCGCGATGCAGGCGATCCCGATCGGGATGTTGACGAAGAAGATCCAGCGCCAGCCGACGTAGGTGGTCAGCGCGCCCCCGACGAGCGGCCCGATCGCCACCGCCATCCCGACCGTCGCGCCCCAGATCCCGAACGCGGTGCCGCGCTCCCTTCCGTGGAACTCCTGCGAGATGATCGCGAGGGAGACCGCGAACATCCCCGCGCCGCCGATCCCCTGCGCGCCGCGCGCGAGGATCAGCCAGGCGGGCGACTGCGCCGCTCCGCAGAGCGCGGACGCGCCCGTGAAGAGTGCGATCGCGACGAGGAAGACCCGCTTGCGGCCGAGCAGGTCTCCGAGCGATCCCGCGTTGAGCATCGTCGCCGCGAGCGTGAGCGCGTAGGCGTCCACGACCCACTGCAGGTCGGTGAAGGACGTGTGCAGCTCGTTCTCGATATCGGGCAGCGCGACGTTGACTACCGTGATGTCGAGGAGCAGCATGAACACCGCCACGCACACCACCGCCAGGACGCGCCATTTCCGCTCCATTCGGGGCAACCTAATCGAGAAGGAGTCGACTACGGCGCTGCGAAAGGTCAGCAGGGATGGCGCTCACGCGGTTACTAGCGCGTCCGCTCGCGCGGACGGCGGATAGCGGTCCGGCGATGGCCCGCGTGATCGCCTTCGCCAACCAGAAGGGTGGCGTCGCGAAGACGACGACGACCCTCAACCTCGGGGTGGCGCTCGCCGAGCAGGGGAGGCGCGTGCTCGCCGTGGACCTCGACCCGCAGGGCAACCTGACGATGTCGCAGGGCTGGAACCCGGACGAGATCGACCGGTCGATGTTCGACGTCCTCGTCCACCGGCTGCCGATCACCGAGATCGTGCGCCAGAACGAGATCGACGTCGCCGTCTCCTCGATCGACCTCGCCGGCGCCGAGCTGGCGCTCGCCTCGATGATCGGACGTGAACGCGCCCTCGAGAAGGCGCTGCTGCCCGTACGCGAGAACTACGACTTCGTCCTCATCGACACGCCGCCGTCGCTGGGCCTGCTCACCATCAACGCGCTCGTCGCCGCCGACGGGGTGATCGTGCCGGTGCAGTGCGAGTACCTGTCGCTGCGCGGGCTCGTCCAGCTCGAGAACACCCTTTCGATGATCCGCGAGAACCTCAACCCGAACGTCGGGATTCAGGGCATCCTGGCGACCATGTTCGACCGGAGGCTTCTCCACTCGCGCGAGGCCGTCGAGATCCTGAAGGAGAACTTCGGCGACCTCGTCCTCAACACGAAGATCCGCAAGACCGTGCGCTACGCGGAGGCTCCGGTGAAGGGACAGTCCATCCTCAAGTACGACCCGAGCGGCGAGGCCGCCTCGATGTACCGTGACCTGGCGAAGGAGGTGCTCGATGGCGCGTCGGCGCGCCAGCATGCGTGAGGGGCCGCTAGCGGAGCTGTTCCGCGCCACCGAGGCGGCGCAGAAGCAGGCCGAGCAGCGCGGCGAGGGCGAGCAGGAGTCGCCCGAGGACGCCGCGACCGCCGCGGATGCCGCTGCGAAGACGGAAGCACCGGCCGAGCCGGACGAGCGGACCGTCGAGCACGTCCCGAGCTGGGAGGAGGCCGGCATCGAGACTCCGACCCCGGAGCCGCCGACGCCGACGCCCGAGCCCATGCCCGGGCCGCCGCTGCCCGACCCCCAGCCGCCGGTCCCGACCCCGAGTCCCGATCCGGTTCCGCAGCCGCCGCCCGAGCTTCGTCCGGCCGATCTGCCACCGGTCTCGCGCTACCTCGAGCCGCTGCCGGAGTCGCCGGCGCGGCTGCACCGGGCAGGCGCCGACGCGGGCGCGTACCTCGCCGTGATCAAGGTCGTCGGCGTCGGAGGCGCCGGCCTCAACGCGGTCAACCGGATGATCGACGCGGGCATCAGCCAGGTCGAGTTCATCGCCGTCAACACCGACATCCAGGCGCTGCGGACGAGCGACGCGCCGGTCAAGATCCACATCGGTCGCGAGCTCACCCAGGGGCTCGGCTCCGGCTCCGACGCCGACGTCGGTCGCCGCGCGGCCGACGAGTCGTACGACGAGCTGAAGCAGGAGCTGCGCGGCGCGGACATGGTCTTCGTCGCCGCGGGCGAGGGCGGCGGGACCGGCTCCGGCGCCGCGCCGGTCGTCGCGCGGATCGCGAAGGAGATCGGGGCGCTCACCGTCGGCATCGTCACGACGCCGTTCAAGTTCGAGGGGACGAAGCGCCGCAGCCAGGCCGAGCAGGGGATCGCGGACCTCCGCGGCGCCTGCGATACGACGATCGTGATCCCGAACGACCGGCTGCTCGAGGTGCTCGAGCGCTCGACGTCGATGCTCGACGCCTTCAAGGTCGCCGACGACGTCCTCCGCCAGGGCGTGCAGGGGATCTGCGACCTGATCACGATGCCCGGGCTGATCAACCTCGACTTCGCGGACGTGCGCACGATCATGTCCGACTCGGACACCGCCCTGATGGGCATCGGCTTCTCGTCGTCGAGCGGCGAAGGCCGCGCCAGGGAGGCCGCCGAGCGCGCGCTGCGCTCGCCCCTGATCGACGCCGAGATCACGGGGGCGCGCGGGATCCTGCTCTCGATCGCCGGCGGCGACGACCTGACCCTGATCGAGGTCAACGACGCCGCGGAGGTGATCCGCGCCGCGGCCACCGACGACACGAACATCATCTTCGGCGCCACCGTCGACGACCGCCTGACCGGGCAGGTCTGGGTGACCGTCGTCGCGACCGGCTTCGGCGGCCGCGGTCGGCGTCCGCGCGGCGACTACACGCCGCCCGCCGAGCAGCGCCGCCCGCCGGGCGACGACGGCGGGAACCTCGACGTCCCGTCCTTCCTGCGCACCTGACCGGGCCGCCGGCGATGGATCCGTATCTCGCCATCGCCTCGAAGCGCGACGAGCGCGCCTACGCCGACACGCCCGTCGGCGACGACGTCCGGCAGCGGATCCTCGACGCCGGCCGGCTCACGGGCAGCTCGAAGAACCGGCAGCGCTGGGAGTTCGTGGTCATCTCCGGCGAGGCGAAGGAACGGCTCGCGGGAGCGGTCTACGCGCCGGAGAACGTCGCCTCGGCCGCGCTCGTCGTCGCGATCGTCGGCGAGGCCGGAAGCTTCGACTGCGGCCGCTGCGCGCAGAACATGATGCTCGCGGCGTGGGGCGACGGCGTCATCTCGTGCCCGAACGGCGTGCGCGATGCCGAGGCCGCGGCCGAGATCTGCGGCGGCGAGGTTCGCGCGATCCTCTCGTTCGGCCACCCGGCGCGCCCGCATCAGGCGGCGGATCGCAGCGCGGAGGAGTGGTCGGAGCGGGCAAACCGCAAGCCTCTCTCCGAGCTCGTCCGCGACGTCGGCTAGCCGTCGGCCTGCGGCCGGCAGGTGGGCGCCGCGTTGGCGAAGGCGTCGTACAGGCTGTGGGCGTCGACGTCGAATCCGATTCGCACGGTGGCCGCAGTGCGCGTCCGGAGCCGGAGCATCCCGTGCGCCGTGCGGGCGAGGCAGCCCGTGGAGGCGTGCCAGTACGGCGACCAGCGGATCGCGACGCCGTACGTCCCTCCACGCGAGACGCGGATCACCAGTCGGGAGTCCCGGAGCGCGAGCACCCTGGGCCGGCCGGGGCCGGTCACGATCGGCTGCGGCCGCGGCACGGCATAGATCGCGACGTTCCGGTTGAGGAAGACGCGCTGCAGCCCGCTCTCCCGGCTGCGGACGATCTTCGCCTCGCGCCGCGAGGTGTAGTCCGGCGGGGCGTTCGCGAGAACGACGTAGGCCACGCCGAGTCGGCGTAGCCACGCGACGTACTCCGCTGCGCTGAACCGCTTCCGGTACAGGAACGACGCGACGGGACGGTCGTCCTGCCTGAACCAGCCGCGGACGATCGGGATGCCCGCCCGGGCGAGATAAAGCGCCGGCCAGTGCTGGCTCGTGTCGACCGCCTCGACGCGATATCCGGTGCGGAGATGGGCATGGAGGTAGCGGACCGGCGCGGCCCAGACGGCGGGGCGAGAGGAGCGGTCGGCGGCGCCGTCCCTCCAGGCGGCGGCGAGCGGCGTGACGTTCCACACGCCGGCGAGCACGACTGCGGCGAGCACGACGGGCAGCGGCCGCCAGCGGCGCAGCGCCGCCACCAGCAGGGCGATCGGCAGGGCGGCGTAGCGAAGCCGCGCGACGTTGTCGCCGAGCCCGGACGGGACGACGAAGCTCAGCGCAATCGCGGCGAGGTACACGCAGAGGACGCCGCGGATGACGCTCGCGCGCTCGATGTGCCACACGAGCGCGATCCCGATGATGCAGAACGCCCCGGCTCCCGCGGCCGACCAGGCCGGAAAGGCGAAGGCGCCCCCGACCGGGAAGAGGCGCAGCAGCACGACCTCCGTCGCCGCCGCGACGAGGAGCGCGAGTGCCGGGACGGCGTATCGGCGCGGCGGTGGGCGCCGAACGGCGAGGATCCCTGCGAGCACGACGCCGAGCAGGACGAGCGCGACGGGGCTCGCCGCGACCACGAGCAGCGTCAGGACCGCGCCGGTCCAGCGCCACCCGACCTTGAACGCGAGCAAAGCGAGCAGGGCCAGCGCGGCACCGAGCGCGAACGGCATCTCGCCGGTGAGCACGACCCCCGCCCAGACCAACGCGAACGAGCGGCCGGGCCAGCGCGCTGCGGGGCCCCACTCACGCTCGAACAGAAACGCGAACGCCCCGGCGGCGAGCGCCACGGTGAGCACTGCGAGGAGCCGGATCCCGAGCAGTGCGGCCAGCGGGTAGTAGAGGACGCTGTAGCCGACGAACGCGTAGCGCCCGGCGTACCAGAAGTTGTTCCAGAGCGTGAAGCCATGGCCGAGGAAGAGCGACCGCTGGTACTCGTGTGCCGCGAGGTCGCCGCCGGGCGGAGCCAGCCAGACGAGCAGCGCGGCGACGGTGGCGGAAAGCGCTGCACAGAGCACTGCTTCGCGCAGGTCGGGCAGCCGGAACCCCCACGGCCCGCGTTCTGCGGCGGCGACGAAGGACGCGTCGGCCATCCGGCAAGCGTACGCTCGGAGCATGAGAGGTGCGTTGGCAGCCGGGCATCCGCTCACCGCCGAGGCCGGCGCCGCGGTGCTGCGCGCAGGCGGCAACGCCGTCGACGCGTGCATCGCCGCTGCGACGGTGTCCTGGGTGTGCGAGAGCCCGCTCACCGGGCCGGCCGGCGGCGGATTCCTGCTCGTCCACCGCGCGGAGGCGGCGCGCACGCAGCTGCTGGACTTCTTCGTCGCCCTCCCCGAGCGGGCGGCCTCGCCGGAGGAGCTGGTCGAGCTCGTCGTCGACTTCGGAGACTCGCAGCAGATCTTCTACACGGGCCCCATGTCCGTCGCAGTGCCGGGGGCCGCCCTCGGGCTCTGGGACGCGCATTCCCGCTGGGGCTCCATGCCGTGGGCGGAGCTGCTCGCTCCCGCGGCGAGGCTCGCGCGCGAGGGCGTCGTCCTCAACGAGGCGCAGGCGTACCTGCATCGGATCCTCGACCCGCTGCTGCGGTACTCGCCCGAGGGCGACGCGCTCTACGGGCCCGGCCGCGCGCTCGAGGAGGGCGAGCGCTTCCTCGCGCCGGAGCTGGGGGAGACGATCGAGCAGATTGCCGCCGAGGGCGCCCGCTGCCTCTACCGCGGCGAGCTCGCGGAACGGATCGCGGCGCACGTGCCGCTCACGCTGGACGATCTTGCCCGCTACGAGGTGCTCGAGCGCGAGCCGCTCGCCGCCTCGTATCGCGGCGACGATCTCCGCACCAACCCGCCTCCCTCGAGCGGCGGCCGCCTGCTCCGGGTCGGGCTCGAGACGCTCGGCGACGCGGAGCCGACGCCGCCTGCGATCGTCCGGGCGATGGAGGCGCAGGCCGCGATGCGCGAGGAAGCCCTGGGCGGCACGACGCACATCAGCGCCGTCGACGGCAACGGGGACGCGGCCTCGCTGTCGTGCTCCCTCGGCTCCTCGGGCGGCGTCGTGGTCCCGGGCACGGGCATTCAGCTCAACAACATGCTGGGAGAGACGCATCTCGCCGGCGAGGAGCGCGCGGGCGCGCGGCTGACGTCGATGATGGCTCCGTCGCTGTTGCTGCGCGACGGCAAGCCGCGGCTCGTGATGGGCTCCGCGGGCAGCGCGCGGCTGCACGGCGCGATCCTCCAGGTCGTGGTCAACGTGGCGGCGCGCGGCCGCGGTGTCGAGGAAGCGGTCGACGCACCGCGGCTCCACTTCGAGCGCGGCGTGGTGCACTGCGAGGACGCCGCGGTTGCGGACGAGCTCGAGGCGGCCGGCTACCCGGTCGTCCGCTGGCGGGCGCGGAACCTCTTCTTCGGGGGTGTCTCGGCGGTCGAGATCCGGGAGGACGGCTCGCTCGCGGCGGCCGGGGACCCGCGGCGAGGCGGCGGCGCGGTCGTGGTCGCCTAGTGGACTTCCTGATCCGTCACGCCGATCCGTCGGATGCGGACCAGCTGACCCGGCTGGCCGAGTCCGTCAGCGCCGAGCCCGAAGGTTGGCTGATCAGCGTCGCAGGGGAATGGCGGAGCGCCGGCGACGAGCGCCGCTTCCTCAAGGCACTGCGCCGCTATCCGCACGCCGCGGTCTTCGTCGCAGAGCGGGACGACGGGGCGCTCGTCGGCCGGCTCTCGGTGGGCCGCGATCCCCACCCCGCGAGCACGCACGTCGCCGACGTCGGCCTCATGGTCGCGCTCGACGCGCGCCGGCAGGGGGTGGGGACGGCGCTCATGCAGGCCGCGGTGGACTGGGCCCGCGAGGCCGGCGTGCGCAAGCTCGAGCTGCACGTCTTCCCGTGGAACGAGGCCGCGCTCGCCCTCTACGAGGCGTTCGGCTTCCAACGCGAGGGCTACCGCAAGCGGCACTACCGGCGCGGCGGCGAGTTCGTGGACGCGATCCTGATGGCCTACGACGTGGAGTAGCCGAACTCGACGGGGACGCCGCGGGTGATCGTCTGGCCGACCACGCAGTAGCGCTCAGTCAGCTCCAGGAGCCTCGCGAGCTGTTCCTCCGATGCGTCCGATGCGAGGTCGAAGCGGAGCCGGATCGCCGCGAAGCCGACAGGAGCCTCGCGGTCGACTCCGAGCGTGCCGCGGAAGTCGAGGTCGCCCTCCGCGTGGACGGTGCCCGAGACGTCCAGCTCCATCGAGGTGGCGACCGAGCGCAGCGTGACGCCGGCGCAGGCGACGAGCGCCTCGAGCAGCATGTCGCCGGAGCACGCCTGCGCGCCGGTGCCGCCGGTGGCGGGATGGAGGCCGGCATCGACGATCGCGCGGCCGGTCTCGACCTTGCACGAGATCTGCGCCGCGTCGAGCTGCCCTTCCGCGCGCAGCGTGATCAGGGCGGCCGCGGGCTCCTCGCGGTAGCGCTCCTTGAGCGGCTTCTGCAGCGCCTGCAGCTCGGCCCGGTCCACGTCCGCATCCTAGAGCTGCGATTAGCGGGTGGGCGGTGCGGAAGAATCCCTTCGTGGCCGACCGGGTCGCACTCGTCACCGGCGCGAACACCGGCATCGGGCTGGCGATCGCGGAGCGCTTCCTCGCCGACGGCTGGAAGCTGGGCTACGCGACCCAGGACGACGAGCAGCGCCACGAGGGGCCGTTCGCCGCGCTGCAGGAGCGGTACGGCGACGAGCGGATCCACTGGATCTGGGGCAACATCGCCGACACCGACGTGCCGGAGCGGCTCGTCGCCCGGACGGTCGAGAGCCTCGGCCGGCTGGACGCGCTCGTCAACAACGCGGGCCTCTCGACCGCGAAGCCGTTCCTCGAGCTGACCGCGGACGACTTCGACCTCACGTTCGACGTGGACGTGCGCGGCAGCTTCCTCGCGGCGCAGGCGGCCGCGCGGCGGATGAAGGACACGGGCGGCGGCTCGATCGTGAACATCACGTCCGTCCACGAGCACATTCCGCGACCGGCGTTCTCGGTCTATGCCGCGGCGAAGGCGGCCCTCGGCATGTTGAGCCGCAACCTGGCCCTCGAGCTCGCCCCACATGGGATCCGCGTCAACTCCGTCGCGCCCGGCGTGATCGCGACGCCGCGCAACGAGGAGGACGCCGAGCGGCTCGACCCGGAGGTCCCGCTCGGCCGTCCCGGCAAGCCGGAGGAGGTCGCGGCGCTCGTCGCCTGGCTCTGCTCGGAGGAGGCGACGTACGTCACCGGCTCGAGCTACGTCGTCGACGGCGGCATGATCCAGCAGGTCGTCAGCGTTCCCGCCTGAAACGAAGCGGCGGTGGCGGACCGCCCACGACGCGGGCTACGTGTCCGCGTGCGACTGGCGCCACGGCCAGCCGAGCAGGACGAGGCCGGCGACGGCGCAGAGCGCTCCCACGACCGCCCAGAACGTGCTGCCGGTCATCGACGACCCCGAGATCACGCTGACGCCCTGGCCGATCCAGACGACTCCCGTCAGGAAGAGCAGGGCTCCCAGCACACGCCTGGCGATCGTCACGCAGGTCACTACGCGCCGCAGCGGCGACCGGTTCGCGCCGAGCCGATCCGGGCTCCGGCCGTTGCCCGATGTCGAGAAGACTGGCCGCAACAAGGTCCGCTTCGAGGAGAAGATCTGGTTCAGCCGGCGCCGATGGGAGGCGCAGATCACGGAGCGCCGCACGAACGACCGGAAAGGGGATCGAGTACCGCGCCGCGCGCGGCGACGCCGCCAAGAACAAGGGCGACAAGGACGAGGACGCGGACGACGCGCCGACGCGGAGCGGGCGCAGGTCCCAGCCGCGGTCAGCGCAGGACGAGCAGGTCGAGCGAGTTGCTGCGCGGCTCCGGGCTCGCCGCCTCCGCGGCGCGGCGGAGGCGCTCCTTGCCGCGGAGGAACTCCTCCTCCGTGAGGTTGCGCATCGTGGTGTCGGCCAGGCGGAGCGTGTCCACCTGGCCGAGGAGCTCCACGAGGCCGGCCGTCGGCGTGTCGCGGACCTGCTCGAGCGCCTCCTGCCGGAACTCTTCGCCCGCGAACGCGCGGCAGGTGTTCGCGAGGGTCGGGAAGGTGCCGGCCGTCCGGGCGGTCTCGGGGAACCAGCGGACGAGCTCGATGCCGTCCAGCCGCAGGGGACCCGAGGGCTGGTACCGGTCCGGGAAGCCCTGCCGGATCAGGACCGGGGCGCCCGGCCGGAGCACACGGCGGATCTCGCGTGCGGCGGCCTCGAGGTCCGAAACGTGGTGGATGACGAGCGAGAGCCACGCCGCATCCGCCGACTCGTCCGGTAGCGGCAGGGCGGTGGCGTCTCCCTCGAGTACCCGGATGTGCGGCGTCCGCGGGATCTGATCCCGCATCGCGGCCGACGGCTCGACCGCGAGCACCTCGAGGTCGAACCAGTCACCGAACGCGGTGGCGAATGTGCCGGTCCCCGCACCGACGTCCACCAGGGTCATCCCCGGCGACGGGCGGAGGTGGCGCAGCACCGCCTCGCGCCATTCCGCGAGCCCGTCGCGCGGGAGCTCCCGCACCGCCTTGAACGCCGCTGCAGTCCGCTCGTCGTAGCTGATCCTGGCCACGACGGAGTCATAGCAAACCTGCTATGTGATGTCGAGGCGCCCTAGCCGCCGGCGCCGAAGCCGTCGACGCGCTCGGGACGGATCCGGATGATCACGCGCTGCTCGCCGGGCCCCAGGTACGGGTACTTGTCCTGGCCGAGGTACTTCTTCGCGAGCATGTTGATGTGCTCGACGGCGCCCTCCTCGACGATCCTCGCCGGGCCGCTCACCATCACGTAGCCCGACTGCTGGTCGGCGGCCGGGAGCACCGTGACGGTCGCCCGCGGGTCGCGCTCGATGTTCTTGACCTTCGTCCTCCCGTGAGCGCTGTTGACGAGCACGTCCTCGCCGTCGTAGTCGATCCACACCGGGGTGGCCTGCGGCGACCCGTCCTCGCGGATGGTCGCGATCACGCCCCAGTTGCGCCCGGTGAAGAGCGCCGCCTGCTTCTCGTTGAGCACGGCCATCGGTCCAGCCCCTCTCGTTTTCGCTTCACGCCTGGCCACCCAAGGTTACGAACCGCGCCCTGGGCGACGTCGGCTAGCGGCGCGCGACCCAGATCCCGGTGCCGGCGGCGGCGACCGCTGCGGCTGCGCCCGCGACCGTCCACGCCAGCCCGTGATCCGCCGGCGCCGCCGACAGCGCGAGGACGACCGTCGCGGCCGTGAGCCCGACGAGCGCGAGCGCGGCGACCGCCAGTCCGCGCCGCCAGGCGAGCGCCGGCTCGGCGCGCATCCGCCACCGTTCGTCGAGGGACCACGCCGTCAGCTCTCCGCTGAGCAGGAGCAGCACGGCGACGAGCGGCGCCGTCGCGTCGATCCGGTGCCCGCGGTCGACGACGAAGGCGAGGTAGGCGCCGCCTCCCAGCCACAGCGCCGCGGCGAGGCCGCGACCGTCCCACGCGAGGGCGAGCACGAGCGCCACGACTCCGAGGCCCGCCACCGGGGCGAGGATCGACGCGGCCGAGCCCGCGCGCGCAAGGGTGTCGGCGACGACACCGCCGTAGGCCGCCAGGGCTCCCGCGGCGGCCACTACGCGGGCCGGGCGAGGTGCCTGAATGCGTTCACCTCCTCGAGCGAGGCTGCGAGCGGGACTCCGTCCCGCCACGTGACGACGGGGACGCCGACCTGCTCGTAGCGCCAGCGCAGCGCCTCGCGCGAGAGGCGCCAGAGGCGGTGCGACAGCCTGGCGGCCGCGGCGGGATCCGGCTCGAGCAGCTCGAGCGGAGACACCTCCACCACGATCAGGTCGTAGCCGCGCGCACGCAGGTCGAGCAGCGCCTTCCCGGTCCGGTCGTCGAGCAGCGGGGTGATGGCCAGCACGAGCGCCTTGGGCGGAAGCGTCCGCGGCGGCAGCACGTCGACGTCGCGCAGCGCGTAGCTGTGCACGATGTCGCTCGTCAGCAGCGTGTCGACGATCGCGTAGAGCTGGCGCATCCCGGTCTCCGGGAGCAACCAGGAGATGAACCCGCCGAAGCCGACGAGGCCGACCCGGTCCTTGCGCTGCAGGTAGCCGCGTGCGAGCGTCGCGGCGGCGCGGACGGCACGGTCGTTGGTGCTGCGGCCCTGCGCGCGAACCTCGGCGAAGGTGTCGAGGAAGAGGACGACGTCGGTGTTCCGCTCGGGGTATTGCTCGTTCACCCACAGCGAGCCGCGGAGGGCGGTCGCGCGCCAGTTCACGCGGCGTACGCGGTCGCCGGGCTGCCACTCGCGCAGGTCGGCGAACTCGATCCCCTCGGCGCGCGCCCGCGAGACCTGGTTCCCGGCGAACACCTGCGTCTCGAGCGGCGCCACGAGGGAGCGAAGCGTCTCCTCGCTCGGATAGACGCGCAGCATCTGGGCAACGCACGCCTCGCCTTCCCACGAGCGGAGGCCGAGCGCGTCGCGGGCGCGCACGAGCAGCGGGCCGACCGCGAACGCGCCCCAGCGCTCGCAGCGCAGCGTCAGCTCGAGCGTCCGCTCCTCGCCGCCCCGGAGCCGGAGCGCCTGCGCGCGCCCTTTCTCCACGGTCAGCCCTGGCGGCAGCGGGACGAGCAACTCGAAGCGGTCGACGGTGTGCTCGGAGGAGAGCTCGATCGTCGCTGTGATCTCGTCGCCCTCGACCGCCCGCTCGCGGTCGAGCGAGAGCCGCACGGCGACGCGAGGCTCGCGCCCCGCCACGGCCGCGACGAGCGCCAGCACGAACGGCGCCGCCAGCGCAACCGGCTCGACGCGGCCGAGGGCGAGCCCGGCCACGAGCCCGGCCGCGGCGATCGAGGCGTAGAGCGGCAGGCGCGGCGAGATGAAGCCGGTCACGCTTCCGCGGTGCGGAGGCTGTCTTCCGCCGGCGGCGTCGGCACCGTCTCGAGCGCCTCCTGCACGACGTCCTCGCCGCGGAGCCGCTGCACCCAGAGCTCCGGCCGCACCATCAGCCGGTGGGCGAGGGCCGGCACCGCGACCGCCTTCACGTCCTCCGGGGTCACGAAGTCGCGCCCGGAGAGCGCCGCCTTCGCGCGCGAGAGCTTGAGCAGGGCGATGCTGCCGCGCGGGCTCGCACCGACCGCGAGCCGCCGCGACTCGCGGGTCGCCGCCACGAGGTCGACGACGTAGCCCTCGATCGCGTCGGAGACGTACACCTGCTCGAGCGCCTGCTGCAGCTCCACGAGGGCCGCCGCGTCCACCACGGGCTCCAGCTCGACCTCGTCGACGCCGCGCTCGAGCCGGCGCTCGAGCATCTCGATCTCGTCCTCGCGCTCCGGATAGCCGATCGAGATTCGCACGAGGAAGCGGTCGAGCTGCGCCTCGGGCAGGGGATACGTCCCCTCGTACTCGATCGGGTTCTGGGTCGCGAGCACGAGGAACGGCGGCTCGAGCCGGTGCGTCGTGTTCTCGATCGTCACCTGACGCTCCTGCATCGCCTCGAGCAGCGCCGCCTGGGTCTTCGGCGGGGCGCGGTTGATCTCGTCGGCGAGCAGGAGGTTGGCGAAGACCGGGCCGGGACGGAACACGAACTCCGTCGTCCGCTGGTCGAAGATCTGGGAGCCGGTCACGTCGCCGGGCATCAGGTCCGGCGTGAACTGGATGCGCGCGAAGCGGAGCGACGTGGCCTGCGCGAACGAGCGCGCGATCAGCGTCTTGGCCAGCCCCGGGTAGTCCTCGAGCAGGACGTGCCCGTCGCTGAGCAGGGCCAGCAGGATGAGCTCGAGCGGGCCACGCTTGCCGACGACCGCCTTCTCCACCTCGGCGAGGATCAGGTCGGCGCGCCGCCGCACCTCGGCCAGCGCGGTCACAGCGACTCCACGCGCTCGATGACGGCCGCTACGCGCTCGCGCGGCACGCCGGGCGCGAACCGGTCCTCGGGCTCCGGACGGTCGGGCCGCAGGAGCTCCCATGCTTCCTCGCCGAGCAACGCCTCCGCCGCCTCGGGGCGGAGGTCGAGCTCGATCCCGTGGCGCGAGGCCAGCCGGGCGGCCGCCGCCGCCCGCAGGAGCGGCAGGAGACGGTGATGCGCGTGGGCCGCCCCGGCGATCCCGAGCTCGAGCTCGCGCTCCATCCGCAGTAGCTCCACCGGCTCCGGCGTGGGCGGCTTCCGGCCGCGAAGTGCCGCCTCGAAACGTCGCACCCGGTGCGGCCCGGCGCTCTCGCGCGCGTGCCGGACGAGCACGACCAGCGCGATCCCCGCGACCACGACGATCCAGATCGCAAGAGCGCGCGAGCTCGAGAGCGGCCGCAGCGCGAGCAGGACGGCCAGGGTCGCGGCCGACGCGAAGGCCGGCACCAGGAGCCGCCGCGCGAGGCTCACGCCGGGACCGGCTCCGCGGCGCGCAGTTCGTCGCGTACGGCGACGAGCGCCTCCACCGCCTCGTCCCTCATCGACGGTTCCGGCTCATGCTGGCTGAACCTAGCCCATAGGAAGAGTTCCGTGAGCCTGCGAACGGCTGCGGCGCTCGTGTCGAGGGCGAGCAGCGCCCGCTCGACGTACTCGAGCGGCGCCTCGGCAGGATGTCGCGGGATCCCGGCGGCCGCGAGGGCTCTCTCCATCCGCGCGTAGGCGGCGATGATCGCGCGGCGCAGGTCCGGGTCGTTGCGCAGGTCGTCGAGCGACTCGTCGAGCGCGGCGGCCAGCACCTCCGGCGCGCGCCGCGGGATCGGCGGCGCCAGGCGCCTGCGCGTCGCGTAGGCGAACGCCCCCAGCCCGAGCAGCACGGCCAGGAAGGCGACGAGCTCCGGCCAGCGGAAATGGACCTGCCGAGAGGGCGCAGGGCGGTGCTGCTTCGCGTTCGCCCCGGTCGTCGCGGGCGGTGTCGTCGCCGTGGCCGTGGTCGGCGTGTTCGGGTGCAGCAGGTGGAAGAGGTCCACGTGGCGACCGAAGAAGGTCAGGAGCGCCGCCACTGCGAGCAGGATCGCGAGCGCGCGCGCCGTCCGGCTGGAGTACGGCTTCCGCTCCTCCCCACCGCGGCGGAAGAAGAAGAGCGCGACGACTGCGATCAACGCCAGCGAAAACTCGCCGATGAGCAGCGTCGTGAAGGCGTAGTCCCAGAACGCCTGCGGGAGTCCGTTGCTGCGTCCGCTCCCCGAGCCGAGCGGCCGCCCGTGCGCCGCGAGCGCGACGACCGCGAGGAGCGCGGTGACCACGAGAACGAGCGGAACGAGGCGGCGCCGGGCGATGCGGGGAGTGTCGCAGGACCGAGGTTCTACGCTTCGATCCGTGACGGTCGAGTCGATCCGGCTCAGGCTGCTGCTCGTCGGCCCGCTGCGGCTCGCGCTGAGCGTCGCCTGGCTCGGCGCCGCCTACGCCGCCGGCGGCCGGTCCGAAGCGCTGCTGCTCGCGTTCGCCGCCGGCGCCTTCGGGATCGCGTTCCTCGTGCCGAACGACCCACGCGCCCGCTTCCGGAAGGCCACCGCCGAACCAGCTGAGCTGCCCGCCGACGCGAGAGTCGCGGCGCCGTGGCTGCACGTCGTCCATGCGTCCCTCCCCAGCACGGTCGGGGTCTCGGTCCTCGCGGCGGTCACGCTCGCCTTCAACCCGACGCTGACCGCGCTGCTCGCGGGGATCCTCGCCGGGCTCGGCGTCGCAGCGCTGCTGCGCGGGTACGGGATCGATCCTCGCCTCTACGTCGACCCGCGCCGGCGGGTCCTCTTCCGCAAGTAGCGGCGCGACGGGCGCCGTCTCGACCCGGCGTTATCCTCGACCTCCCGTGCCCGAAGCACCCTTCGTCCACCTCCACGTCCACTCCGAGTACTCGATCCTCGACGGCGCGTGCCGCATTCCGGACCTCGCGAAGCGGGCCGCCGAGCTCGAGATGCCGGCCGTCGGGCTCACCGACCACGGCTCCCTCGCCGGCGCGGTCGACCTCTTCAAGGCGGCCCGGAACGAGGGCGTCAAGCCCGTCCTGGGCTGCGAGGTCTACGTGGCCGACGACCGCCGCGCGCAGCATAAGGGCTACGCGCACCTGACCCTCCTCGCCGAGACGAACGAGGGCTACGGGAACCTGATCAAGCTCTCATCGCTCGGCTACCTCGAGGGCTACTACTACAAGCCGCGCGTCGACTGGGAGCTCCTCGAGACCCACGGAAGGGGCCTGGTCGCGCTCTCGGGCTGCCTCTCGGGCCGGGTCAGCAAGGCGCTCGAGGAGAACCGCACCACCGACGCCGAGGCCGAGCTCGACCGGCTCGAGCAGCTCTTCGGCCGTGACCGGGTCTACGTCGAGCTCCAGAACGCGCACCTCGAGGTCCAGCAGCGGATCACGCCGGAGCTCGTCGCGCTCGCGCAGCAGCGCGGCCTGCCGACGGTGGCCACGGGCGACGTCCACTACCTCCGGCACGAGGACGCGCGCGCCCACGAGGCGCTGCTCTGCATCCAGTCCGGCGACTCGCTGAAGAACCCGAACCGCTGGCGCTTCGAGACCGACCACTTCTACTTCAAGACGCCCGAGGAGATGGCCGCCGACTTCCCCGGCCGCGACGATGCGCTGCGCCGGACGCTCGAGGTCGCCGAGCGCTGCAACGTCGAGATCGAGCTCGACCGGATCCTGCTTCCCAAGTTCGACACGCCCGAGGGTCGGGACGCCTTCGAGTATCTCGTCGAGCTCGTCGAGGCCGGCGCC
The DNA here is from genome assembly GCA_035764085.1 of Gaiellaceae bacterium. Classification (GTDB taxonomy): domain Bacteria; phylum Actinomycetota; class Thermoleophilia; order Gaiellales; family Gaiellaceae; genus Palsa-739. Next base: position 16,613 of record DASTZY010000027.1, on the reverse strand, counting down.
GCCAAGCGCTACGGAACCGTCACGCCGGAGCTACGGGACCGTCTCAAGTTCGAGCTGAAGACGATCAAGGAGATGGGCTTCACCGACTACTTCCTGATCGTCGCCGATCTCATCGCCTTCGCCCGCCGCAACGGGGTCAGCGTCGGGCCCGGGCGCGGCTCGTCTGCGGGAAGCCTCGTCGCCTACTGCCTCGAGATCACCGACGTCGACCCGATCGCGTACGGGCTCCTGTTCGAGCGGATGCTCAACCCCGGTCGTAAGTCGATGCCCGACATGGATCTCGACTTCGCCGTGGAGGGCCGCGAGCGCGTCATCAACTACGCGCGTGAGAAGTACGGACGGGACCGGGTCGCCCAGATCATCACGTTCGGGACGATGGCGGCGCGCGCCGCCGTGCGCGACGCCGGCCGGGTGCTCGAGCATCCGTACGGCGTCGTCGACCGGATCGCGAAGCTGATCCCGGAGGGCCCGGGCCAGACGCTCGCCGAATGCCTCAAGCCGGGCGCCGAGCTGAAGCGGGCGTACGACTCCGATCCCGCGGCGAAGGAGATCGTCGACCTCGCGCGGCCCCTCGAGGGCCTGACCCGCCAGGACGGCATCCACGCCGCGGCGGTCGTGATCGGGGCCGAGCCGCTCATCAACCTCGTCCCTCTGCAGCAGAAGGGCGCGGACCAGGAGGTCGTGACCCAGTTCTCCGGCACCGTGATCGAGTCGATCGGGCTCCTGAAGATCGACTTCCTCGGCCTGCGCAACCTCGACGTGATCGACAAGGCGTGTCAGCTCGCCGACGTGGACATCTCGACGATTCCCCTCGACGACCGCAAGACGTACGAGATGCTCGCCCGCGGGGAAGCGATCGGCGTGTTCCAGTTCGAGGGCTCCGGGATGCGCGAGGCGCTGCGGCAGATCAAGCCGACCGAGTTCGACGACCTGATCGCCATCGGCGCGCTCTACCGGCCGGGGCCGATGCAGTACATCCCGACCTACGCCGCGCGGAAGAACGGCAAGGAGCGCGTGACGTATCCCGATCCTCGGCTCGAGCCGATCCTCGGCTCGACGTACGGGATCGCCGTCTACCAGGAGCAGTCGATGGAGATCGCGAAGGCCATCGCCGGCTTCTCGCTGTTCGAGGCGGAAGACCTGCGCCGCGCGATCGGCAAGAAGAAGCACGACCTCATGGCGTCTCTCAAGGGCAAGTTCATCGAGGGCGCGATCGCGAACGGCACGGCCGAGGCGGTCGCCCGGCGGCTCTGGGAGGACATGGAGAAATCGCAGGACTACTCCTTCAACAAGTCGCACGCCGCCTGCTATGCGCTCATCTCGTACCGCACCGCCTGGCTCCGCGCGAACCACCCGTGCGAGTACATGGCGGCGCTCATCTCCTCCGTGATGAACACGAAGGACAAGGTGCCGTTCTACGTCAACGCGTGCCAGGACATGGGCATCGAGGTGCTGCCGCCCGACGTCAACGAGTCCCAGGTCGACTTCGCCGTCGTCGAGGGGAAGATCCGGTTCGGCCTCAACGCGGTCAAGAACGTGGGCGAGGCGACCTGCCGCGCGATCGTCGCCGCGCGGGAGGAGGGCGGGCCGTTCGCGTCGATCTGGGACTTCACCGAGCGGGTCGACCCGGCGGTGGCGAACCGGCGCGCGCTCGAGTCGCTCGTCAGCTGCGGCGCGCTCGACTCGACCGGCGCGTCCCGGCGGGGGATGCTGCAGGTGCTCGAGGACGCGCTCTCCTACGGCCAGCGGCAGCAGCAGGACCGGCTGCTCGGCCAGGCCTCGATCTTCGATCTCGGCGACTCGCCGACCACCTCCTCGCGGCACCACGCGTCGATCCCGGAGGGCGAGTTCGATAAGGCCGACCTGCTGCGCCTGGAGAAGGAGAGCCTCGGCCTCTACGTCTCGGAGCATCCGCTCAGCGCGATCCGCGACCAGCTGCGCAAGCGCACCGATTGCACGCTCGCCGAGCTCGAGCGCCGGCGCGAAGGCGAGACCGTTGTCGCCGGCGGCATGGTCGCGGGCGTGCGGACGACCACCACGAAGCGGGGCGAGCCGATGGCCTTCGTCCAGCTCGAGGACGTGACCGGCTCCGTCGAGGTCGTGGTCTTCAACTCGACCTATGCCGCCGCGCGCGACCTGCTCCTCGAGGACACCGTCCTCGTCGTGAAGGGCCGCGTCGACCACAAGCAGCAGGGGGAGACGAAGCTCGTCGCGCTCGAGGTCTCCCGCTTCGAGGCGGCGCCCGAGCGGCGCGAGGTGCGGCTCAAGGTCGACGCGCGGAGCGCGCCGGCGGGCGTGATCCGCGAGCTCGCCGGGCTCGTCCGCGACTTCCCCGGCGAGGCGCCCGTCTACGTCGATCTCGTCACGTCGCTGGGGCCGAAGCTGCTCGAGCTCGGCCCGGAGTACCGCGTGGACCCGCAGCCGGACTTCTTCGCCTCCGTACGGCACCTCCTCGGCGCCGCAGCCGTCCAGTAGGGGGGTGAAATCCCCCCGGAGGGGGAGATCCATCCGGCGAAAGATCCCGAAAGTGAGAGACGGAACCTGCGGATGGCTGCGGCACACGACATCATCGAGACGGAACTGGACCGCGTGGAGCGCTGGCGCACCGCCGAGCTCATGCGGGTGGGCTTCCCGGGCGACGACGCCGTCGCGCTTGCCGCCCGGTTCGACGTCGACCTCCACGAGGCGATCGCCCTCGTCGAGCGCGGCTGCCCGACGGAGCTCGCGATCCGGATCCTGAGCTAGGCGAGTAGGCCCCACGGGCGTCGCTCGCGGCGGGCACAATGCGTGCCCGTGACCGGCGTCGTCCTCGGCTCCATCCCCTCGCCGTCCAACGGCACGTTCAGCCTCGGCCCGCTGACGCTGCACATGTACGGCGTCATGCTGCTGCTGGGGATCGCAGCGTGCATCTGGCTGACGGGCCGCCGCTGGGTCAGCTGGGGAGGCGACTGGGACCTCGTCTTCCGCGTGGCGCTGTGGGGCGTCATCTTCGGCGTCATCGGCGCGCGCCTCTACCACGACCTGACGAGCTGGAACGAGGATCCGGCGATCCACCAGCACTGGTGGGGCTTCGCGGCGGTCTGGGACGGCGGTCTCGGCATCTGGGGCGCGATCCCGTTCGGCGTCATCGCGGGCGCCGTCGTGGTACGCCGCTCGGGGAACAGCATCCGGCTGATGATGGACGCGGTGGCGCCCGGGCTCCTGCTCGCCCAGGCGATCGGACGCTGGGGCAACTACTGGAACCAGGAGCTGTACGGCAGGCCGACGAAGCTCCCGTGGGCGCTCCGCATCGACCAGACGCACCAGAGCGGAATCCTCGACAAGTACCGGTCGTCGGGCGAGTTCGGCTACTACCAGCCCACCTTCCTTTACGAGTTCGTCTGGGACCTGGCCGGCGTGGGCGTCCTGCTCTGGGTCGACCGGAGGTTCACGATCCGCCGGCCGGCGCTGTTCGCGCTCTACGTGGCCTGGTACACGACCTTCCGCACATTCGAGGAGATCCTGCGCATCGACCCCTCCAACCACTTCCTCGGCATGCGGGTCAACTTCTGGGTCTCGCTGGGGATCTGGGTGCTCTCCGTCGGCTTCTTCATCTGGTGGCAGTTCTTCCACACGCAGGAGGAGAAGCGCCCGACGCCGAAGCCGCGGCCGCTGCCCGAAGGACCGCGCATGGCAGTCCCCAAGAGCCGCGTCCGGTAACGCCTCTAGGGTCCCGGGCGTGATCGTCACGGAGCTCGAGCTCGATCTCGACGCGTTCGAGGGGCCGTTCGACCTGCTCCTCGCGCTCGTGCTCAAGGAGGAGCTCGACCTGCGGGACGTCGACCTCGCGGGCATCGTCACCGCGTTCCTCGAGCGGCTCTCCGAGCGCGACGAGCTCGACCTCGAGGCGTGCGGCGAGTTCCTCGTCCTGATCGCGGCGCTGCTCGAGCTGAAGGCGCGCGGCCTCTTCCCCGACGAGACGGCCGAGCTCGCTGAGCTCGAGCCGGAGGCGGCGGCGGAGGAGCTCGCGCGACGGCTCGCCGAGTACCGCCGCGCGAAGGAGGCGGCCGGGTGGCTGCGCGAGCGCCTGGCGGCGGAGGGCGACCGCTTCTTCCGCGTCGGCCCGGCTCCGCTCGCGCCGAAGGCGGAGACGCCCCTCGCGCCGCAGGATCCGGAGAGCCTCGCGCGCGTTCTGCGCGTGCTCGCGCAGGACCCGCCCGAGGTCTCGCTCTCGCACATGGCGCTGCGCTTCCCGCCGGTCTCGCAGTTCCTCGAGCGGTTCCGCGCGCTGCTCACGCGGCGCTCGCGCTTCGACTTCGAGACGGAGGTGGGCGAGATGACGCGGCTCGAGCAGGCGTCGGCGTTCCTCGCCATCCTCGAGCTGCGCCGCGCAGGCGAGCTCGCGATCGAGCAGGCGGCGCCGTTCGCCCCGATCAGAGTGAGTCGCATGGAGGAGAAGACCACCAAAGAGGAAAGGACCGCTGCATGGACCGTCCGCTCCGCCTGATCCCCGCAGACCCCCTCGACACGCTGGCGCGCACGCTCGAGGCACTGCTCGTCATCGCGTCGGCGCCGCTCTCCGTCGAGGAGCTCGCCGCCGCGGCGAACGACGACCCGGAGCGCGTCGAGGATGCGCTGCGCCTCGTGGCGGATCGCTTCGCCGAGGAGCGGAGCGGCATCGTGCTCGAGCACGTCGCCGGCGGCTGGGCCTTCCGCGCCGGGCGCGAGCAGGCCGTCGCGTGCGCGCGGCTGCTCGAACGGCCGGCGCAGCGGAACCTCTCCCAGGCAGCGCTCGAGACGCTCGCGATCGTCGCGTACCTCGGCCCGTGCTCGCGGCCGGACATCGCGCGGATCCGCGGCGTCGCCGCCGACTCCGCCGTGGCGAACCTCCTCGAGCGCGGTCTCGTGGCCGAGGCCGGTCGCGACAGCGCGGGAGGCGGGGCCGTCCGCTACCGGACGACGCCGCTCTTCGAGCGCGTCTTCGGCCTCGAGAGCCTCTCGGAGCTGCCGCGCCTCGACGACGTCGGAGCCGACGCCGCCGAGATCCGCGACCGTCTCCACACGGTCGCCCAGCAGCGCAGCGCCTAGAGCTTCTTGATGATGTCTTCCGCCTCTTCGCGCGTGAACGCGCGCAGCGTCTCCGTCTGCTCGGCGCCGTGGCGGCTGAGGCGGGTCATGATCTCCAGCGCGGTGTCGTCGTCCGGCGCCTCGAAGACCTCGACCACGTCGTAGCGCCCGAGCGTCACCCAGACGCCGACGAGCCTGCCGCCCGCCTCCTCGATCTCCCGCTCGCCGTCCTCGATCCGGTCTCGCCAGGCCGGGAGCCCCATGCGTCCCTGCGAGGTCCAGCGCATGAGCGAGATGTAGTGCGGCACGCCCGTATCTTCTCAGGATGCGATTGAACGCGTTCCTCGCCCGGGCAGGCGTCGCGTCGCGCAGGAAGGCGGACGACCTGATCAAGGCCGGCCGCGTCACGGTCAACGGCGAGCAGGGCAGGCTCGACACGGTGGTGGGGGCGGCGGATCGCGTGGAGGTCGACGGGCGGGAGGTGGCGCGTCAGCCGCTCAGGTACGTCCTCCTCCACAAGCCGGCAGGCGTCGTGACCACCGTGCGAGACCCACGGGGGCGGCCGACGGTGGTCGAGCTCGTGCCGGCCGAGCCGCGCGTCGTCCCGGTGGGGCGCCTCGACGCCGACACCACCGGAGCGCTTCTGCTCACGAACGACGGGCAGCTCGCCCACCGGCTCGCCCACCCGCGCTACGGCGTCGAGAAGACGTACGTCGCCGAGGTCGAGGGCGACCCGGACGAGGACGCGCTGCGACGGTTGCGCGACGGCGTCGAGCTCGACGACGGCCGTACCGCGCCGGCCCGCGCCCGCCGCCTCGGCCCGGGCCGCGTCGAGCTCGTCCTCCACGAGGGCCGCAAGCACCAGGTGAAGAGGATGCTCGCCGCCGTCGGCTACCCCGTGGCGCGGCTGCACCGCGATGCCTACGCGGGGCTGACGCTCGAAGGGCTCGAGCCCGCCGGGTGGCGGGAGCTCGAGCCCTCCGAGATAGAGCGGTTACGAGCCGGCCAGCGCGGCGGCCCGCTGTAGGAGGTCGTTCGCCTGGGCGAGGCCGGTTCGCACCTCACCGTGCCTCAGGCCCTCGCTGTGGGCGGCGACGCTGAGCACGTGCTTGAGCCTGGCGACGACCCGGTCCCGGTCGTCGGCCAGCTGCCGGAGCGTGCTCTGCTCCGCCTGGTAGGCGCTGTCGTCCGAGCTCGACCCCGACGCGAGCGCCCTGGTGTCGGCGATGAGCGTGTCGGTGGCGAACTGCCCGACGCTCGACTCGATCTGGTCGTAGGCCGCGGCGAGCTCCTCCGTCGCGGCCAGCCCGCGCGGCACGTTCGCAAGCGCCTGTGCGATGACGTGGCCGTCCGACTGGTAGTCGTCCCTCAGGCCGAGGAGGTAGAGCATCGTCGGCCGGATGTCGGTCTCCTCGACCCACGTCCCCTGCCGGCTCGCCTCCGGAACGGTGTGGGTCGACTCCGGATCGCTCGGCTGGTTCCCGTCCGCCGGCTCCGGGCCGTCGACGCCGTTCACGGCCGCGCCCTTGCCGGCGATGCCGACCCAGGTGACGTCGATGTTCGGGCTGTAGTAGCCGTGGTCGTAGGCGAAGCTGCTGTTGATGCTGACGTTCGGGCCCGACGCCGAGAAGAAGTAGTCGGGCTTGGGGAAGAGCGTGTACGTCGGGAATCGCAACGGGTCGACCGTCTGCATGTGCAGGACCCGCTGTTCGAGCGCCCCCGCCTGGTAGTCCACGATCTTCTCGTTGTTCACCCCGGAGTACGGGTCGTGCGGGTTCGTCATCGCCGCCGTGTCGCGCTCCAGCTGACGGACGGCGGGATCGTCGGCCGCCGGATTGCCGTGGACGTAGATCGACGCTCCCTGCGGCTCGATGTCGAACTGCGTGCCGGCGCTCGCAGTGCCGGCCAGCAGGCCCTTGACGTTCGCCTGGAGCTCGCCGAGCGTGCCCGACGGGTAGTTGCACGGGACCGTGACGCCGTCGCAGCCGGCCGGCGTCGGCTGGAGCGCCCGGTTGGCGTTCGCGCCGGCGAACTGGTCGTTCTCCTCGGCGCTGATCACGAACAGCGTGTTGTCCGGCGTGATCCCGTCGGCCTGCAGGCGCTCGAAGAACTTCTGGAATGCCGCGTCGTAGTGCTGTGCGTTGGCGACGTAGCACGAGTCGCCGGGGCCCACCGGCCTACCGGCCGTTGCCGTATTCGCGGTCGTGGTGCACCCCGTGCGCGTGTCGGACTTCTTCTCGTGCAGGTCGGAGATGTAGCCGTACGTCACCGGGATGCCGGCCTCCTGCATGTCCGCGAGCACGGCGAGGCTCTGCGTCGCCACCGGGTTGAAGCCGGAGAAGCCCGGGGTCCCCGTGAACGGCTCGGCGATCGTGTTTCCGTTGAGGTCGACGAGGTTCCCGTTCGCGTCGGTGACGCGGTACCCGTTGTGGAACACGTTCGCGCCGCCGCCGATCGCCGGCGCGATGTACTTCGCGCCGAACAGCGCCTGATAGCCGTTGTAGCCACCCGGCTCGGTCGGCAGCGAGTCTGCGACGGGACGGGACGAGTCCGCGCAGATCGCGGCGCCCTGCGCGCAGTGGATCGCCTCGCCGACGTACTTGGCGACCTCGACGTCCTTGAACGGGTCGGGGTCGGCGGCGGTCTCCTGCGCCTCGGGCGAGTTCGCGCCGAAGACCGTCGGCACGTCGACGGTGGCGTTCTCGAGCACCATGTTCGCGGTCGAGAAATCGCCGACCGTGCAACCCGCACGCGTGAACGGCACCCACGGCGCCGGGGTGACGCCGCCGCCCGCGTAGGCCATCGACGGAGACGTGTCGATCGGGTTCGGCGCCGGCGGGTTGGTCTTGGTGTCGATAATCGGCGACGTCCAGTACGTGAACGACGTCGCCGGATCGGTCGAGCCGTCCGGGTTGTACGTCTTGTACGAGTTCGTGAGCGGCTGCCCGTGCCGGTCGCCGTACAGGCCGGTGTAGATCGCGAGGCTGTCGTCGGCCGTGTGCGCGATCAACGGCGTGTGCGAGTTCGAGAACACCGTGCCGTACTGCTTCAGGAAGCTGAGCAGGTGCGGCATCTGCTCGAGATCGGACGGGACGTTCGGGTTGTCGCGCGAGAAGTGGACGTTGTCGAAGACGATGTTGATCACGTGCTGGACGCCGTTCCCCAGGTGACACGAAGACGAAGACGGTGCGTCTGCGTGCTTGGGGCCCTTCGCACCCGCCACCTGCACGGCGACGAGCACGGCGATTCCAGCGGCTGCGAGCACCGCCGCTGCTGTGAGCTTCTTCATCGACCTCCCCCTTGGTTTGCGGTTTGAGCATTGCCGCAAGTCGGCGGGAACGAGCTTCGCCGCCGCGCGCCGGCGCATGGTCGGCGCCGTGGTTACGCGGTCGAGGCGAAGCTGTGAACCCTCGGCGCCCGGAGACTACAAACCGCGCGGACGGGCTGCGCCGAACAGCCGTCCGGCCTTCGCCTTGACGAATCCCATCCGCTCGTACATCGCCTCGAGCGTCGGCTCGCTGGCCCGCCGCGCCTTCTCTGCGCCGACCGCGAGCAGGCGCTGCAGCTCCCGCTCGTCGGCGCGTAGCGCCTCGAACTGCTCACGGATCGGGGTCAGCAGCGCGACGACCGCCTCGCCGACGGCCTCCTTGAACTGGCCGTAGCCGGCGCCGTCGAAGCTCTGCTCGAGCGCCTCGATCGACTCGCCGGTGGCGACGTTCATGATCTCGAGCAGGTTCGAGACGCCCGGCTTCTGCCCCGGCTCGTACCGCACCTCGCGGCCGGAGTCCGTCACGGCCGACTTGAACTTCCTGCGGATCGCGTCGGGCTCGTCGGTGAGGTAGATCGCGCCCAGCTCCGACGAGAGCGTCGTCGACATCTTGTTCGTCGGCTCCTGCAGGTCCATGATACGCCCGCCGACCTCGGGGAACTGCCCTTCCGGGACCCGGAACGTCTCGCCGTAGCGGTAGTTGAAGCGCTCGGCGACGTCGCGTGCGAGCTCGAGGTGCTGCTTCTGGTCGTCGCCGATCGGCACGAGGTCGGTCTGGTAGAGGAGGATGTCGCCCGCCATCAGCACGGGATACGTGAACAGCCCCGCGGAGACGAACTCGTGCCGGTCGGACTTCTCCTTGAACTGCGTCATGCGACCCAACTGGCCGTAGCTGGCGACAGCCGACAGCAGCCAGGCGGCCTCGGCGTGGGCGGTCACGTGGCTCTGGCAGAAGACGGTCGAGCGGTCGGCGTCGAGCCCGGTCGCGAACAGCATCGCCGCGAGGTCGAGGGTCGAGTCGTGCAGCTCCTTCGGGTCGTGCTCGACGGTGATCGAGTGCAGGTCGACGATGCAGAAGAAGGCGTCGCCGCTCTCCTGCGTCTGGGCGTACTGCCGGAAGCCTCCGCTGTAGTTGCCCAGCGTCTTGCGGCCGGTGGGCTGGATTCCGGAGAAGATGCGGGGGCGGTCGGCCATGGAGGGTGATTCTGCCTAAGCTTCTTCGATGGCGATCACAGGCGCACCCGAGCTGCTGATCGTGATGGGAGCGAGCGCCACCCAGGACCAGGTGGACGAAGTCGTGGCGCGGCTCGACGAAGCCGGCTGCTCGGCCCTCGTCACGCCCGGCCGCGAGGCGACCGTGATCGGCGCGATCGGCGAGCGGGAGCTGCTCGCCACGCTGCCGCTCGAGGGCTTCGCCGGCGTCGAGCAGGTGCTGCCGATCCTCAAGCCGTACAAGCTCGTCTCGCGCGAGCTGTCCCCCGATCCCACCGTGATCGAGGCGCGCGGCCGCCGCATCGGGGACGGCTACTTCGGCTTCATCGCAGGCCCGTGCACGGTCGAGACTCGCGAGCAGACGCTCGAGACTGCACGCGCCGTCGACGCCGAGGGCGTGACGATGCTCCGCGGCGGCGCCTTCAAGCCGCGCACGTCGCCGTATGCGTTCCAGGGGCTGGGCGACGAGGCGCTCGTGATCCTGAAGGAGGCCCGCGAGGAGACCGGCCTGCCCCTCGTCACCGAGCTCATGGACCCGCGCCACGTCGAGTCGGTCGTCGAGGCGGCGGACGTGATCCAGATCGGCGCCCGCAACATGTCGAACTTCTCGCTCCTCTCCGAGGTCGGCCGCGCGCCGAAGCCGGTGCTGCTCAAGCGAGGGCTCTCCTCGACCGTGGAGGACCTGCTGATGGCCGCGGAGTACATCGTCAAGGAGGGGAACTCCGAGGTGATCCTCTGCGAGCGCGGGATCAAGACGTTCGAGACGGCGACGCGCTTCACGCTCGACATCGGCGCGATCCCGGTCCTCAAGCAGGAGACGCACCTGCCCGTGATCGTCGACCCTTCCCATCCGGCGGGCCGCCGCGACCTCGTCCTGCCGCTCGCGCGGGCGGCCGTCGCGGCCGGCGCCGACGGGATCATCGTCGAGGTGCACCCGCGGCCGGAGGAGGCGCTCTGCGACGCCGCGCAGCAGATCCCGACCTCCGAGTTCGGCGACTTCGCGGACGAGATCCGCGCGCTCGCGTCCCTCATGGGACGCACGATCGGGTGAGGATCGAACCGGCGGCTGCGCTGGTCGGACACGTCGTCGTCCCTGGAGACAAGTCGATCTCGCACCGCGCCGTGCTGATCGGCGCGCTCGGGGAGGGGGAGACGCACGTCCGCGGCTTCGGGCGCTCCGGCGACACGCAGGCCACCCTCGACGCGGCACGCGCGCTCGGAGTCGAGGTCGAGGACGTCGCAGACGACGAGCTCGTCGTGCACGGCGTCGGGCTGCGCGGACTGCGGGCCGGCAGCGTCGACTGCGGCAACGCCGGGACGCTGATGCGCCTGCTGGCCGGTGTGCTCGCGGGCCAGGAGGGCGAGTTCACGCTCACCGGCGACGAGTCGTTGAGTACGCGGCCGATGGAACGGATCGCCGCGCCACTGCGCCGCATGGGCGCGACCGTGGAGACGACGGAGGGCCACGCGCCGCTCGTCGTCCACGGCTCGGGCTCCCTGCGCGGAGCCGAGCTCGAGCCGGAGGCCGCGAGCGCCCAGGTGAAGTCCGCGATCCTCCTGGCCGGTCTCAACGCCGACGGGCCGACGACCGTCGTCGAGCGGATCGCGACGCGGGACCATACGGAGCGGATGCTCGAGGCGGCGGGCGCCGTCGTCCGGCGCAACGCCACGAGGGTGACCGTGCAGCCGGCGGGCGCGCTGAGGCTCGAGGAGGTGGTCGTCCCGGGCGATTTCTCCTCTGCGGCGCCGCTGCTCGTCGCCGCGGCTCTCGTGCCGGGCAGCGACCTCACGATCCACGATCTCGGGGTCAACCCGCACCGCACGGGCCTGCTCTCGGTGCTCGAGCGCATGGGCGCCCGCGTCTCCGTCTTCGACCGGCGCCGCGCCGGCGGCGAGCCGGTCGCCTCGGTGCAGGTGCAGCCGGGGGAGCTCGTGGCGACGGAGATCGGAGCGAACGAGGTGCCGGGCCTCGTCGACGAGCTGCCGCTCGTCGCGCTGCTCGCGTCCCACGCTCGCGGCGAGACCCGCGTGTCGGGCGCCGGCGAGCTGCGCGTGAAGGAGACGGACCGCATCGAGGCCGTCACCGACGGCCTCCGGCCCCTCGGCGCAAGGATCCGTTCCCAGGCCGACGGGTGGACGGTCACCGGCGTCCCCGCGCGGCTGCGCGGCGGCCGCGTCGACGCGCGCGGCGACCACCGGATCGCCATGCTCGGGGCCGTCGCGGGCCTCTCCTCCCGAGAGGGCGTCGCCGTCGAGGGCGCCGACACGGCAGCTATAAGCTTCCCCGGTTTCTACGAGCTCCTGGAGTCGGTGACGAGGCGATAGACGCGATGGTTGTGGCGATCGACGGGCCCGCGGGAGCGGGCAAGAGCACGGTGGCGCGCGCGCTCGCCGACCGGCTCGGCTTCCGCTATCTCGACACCGGCGCGATGTACCGGGCGCTGACGTGGCTCGGGATGCAGCGCGGGCTCGACCTCGGCGACGCGGACGACCTCGCGCAGCTCGCGCAGGAGAATCCCGTCCTCTTCTCCGAGGACGACCGGGTCTCGATCGCGGGGACGGACGTCACCTCGTCGATCCGCGAGACCCGGGTCGACCGGATGGTGCCGGTCGTGGCGCGCCACCACGCGGTGCGCGAGGTGATGCGCGAGCGGCAGCGGCAGCTCGGGCGCGACGGCGACGTCGTGATCGAGGGCCGGGACATCGGCACGGTCGTCGCTCCCGGCGCCGAGGTGAAGGTCTTCCTCGTGGCGGACCGCGACGAGCGCGCGAAGCGGCGGATCGCCGAGCGGCCCGGCATCGGCGCCGACGCCCTCGCCACCGACCTGCGCCTCCGCGACGAGAGCGACGCCGCCCGGATGCAGCCCGCGCCGGACGCGATCGAGATCGACACGACCGCCCTCGAGGTCGAGGACGTGGTCGACCGCATCGAGGCGCTCGTCCGCGAGCGCACGCCCGCAGCGTGAGGTCGGAAGACGTCGTCTGGGCGTTCGGGAGGCCGATCCTCGGCGCGACGACCGCCGTCGCGACCCGGCTCCGCTCGTACGGCACCGAGCGGATCCCGCAGAGCGGCGGGCTCGTTGTCGCGATCAACCACTTCCACTGGATCGACATCCCCTGCATCGGCTGGGTCTGCAAGCGCAACCTCTACTTCCTGGCCAAGGTCGAGGCACACCACGTCCCCGGGCTCGGCCAGCTCATCCGCGGCTTCGGCACGCTGGCGGTGCGGAGAGGGGAGTCCGATCGCGACGCAGTGCGCCGCATGCGCGAGGTTGTCCGGGATGGGCACGTCCTCGGCGTCTTCGTCGAGGGGACGCGCCAGCGGAGCGGCGTGCCGGGTCACGTCCAGCCGGGCGCGGCGATGGCCGCCATACAGGGGGACGTGCCGGTGATCTGCGCCGCGATCCACGGCTCCCAGGATTGGCGGCCCGTCAACTTCGCGCCGGTCTCCATCGCCTGGAGCGAGCCGATGCGCTTCGACGGGTTGCCCCGCGGCGCCAAGGGATACCGGGAGGCCTCGGCGCAGATCGAGGCGGAGCTCCACCGTCTCTGGGCGTGGCTGCGTGACCTGCACGAGGCCGGAAGGCCGCGCGTCGCGGTCCCGCCGGCGCGCGACGACGCCGCACCGGTCACGCTTCCTGCGTGAGCGACGACACGGACCTGCTCGAGGCGCCGCCGCCTCCTCCGCTGCTGGGCGCGGTGGCGATCGTGGGCTTCCCGAACGTCGGCAAGTCGACGCTCGTCAACCGCCTGACCGAGACGCGCGCTGCGGTCGTCCACGAGATGCCGGGCGTGACGCGCGACCGGAAGGAGCTCGTGTGCGAGTGGACGGGGAAGCGGTTCGTCCTCGTCGACACGGGCGGCGTGGACATCGCGGATCCGGCGCCGATCACGCGCGCGATCGCGCAGCAGGCGCGCGAAGCGGTCGACGAGGCGGACCTCGTGCTCTTCGTCGTCGACGCGCGGGCGGGCGTCACGCCGGGCGACGAGGAGGTAGCCCAGATCCTGCGCGAGGCCCACAAGCCGGTGCTCGTGCTCGCGAACAAGATCGACGACCCGCACCAGGAGCCGCTCGCGCTCGAGCTGCACCGCCTCGGACTCGGCGACCCGATCCCGATCTCCGGCCTGCACGGCACCGGCAGCGGAGATCTGCTCGACCGCGTGATCGCGGAGCTCGAGCGCCTCGCGCCGGCGGGACGGCCCGCGCTGTCCGACGACGCGATCCGTGTCGCGATCCTCGGGCGACCGAACGTCGGCAAGTCGAGCCTCGTCAACGCGCTCCTCGGCCGGGAGCGCCTGATCGTGAGCGAGATCCCCGGCACGACCCGCGACGCCGTCGACACCGTGCTCGAGCGGGGGGAGCGCACGTTCGTCCTGATCGACACGGCCGGCCTCCGGCGCAAGCGGCGCCACCGGCAGGGCGTCGAGTTCTACTCCGAGCTGCGTTCGCTCGAGGCGGCGGAGCGCGCCGACGTCGCGCTCGTCCTGATCGACTCCGCGGAGGGGATCGTGGAGCAGGACATCGCCGTCGCCGACGTCGCGCGGCACGCCGACTGCTCGACGTTCGTCGTCCTCTCGAAATGGGACGCGACGACGATCAACGTCGAGGACGTCCGAGGTCAGCTGCGCCGGCGCCTGCGTCAGCGGCCGCCGTTCGTCGCCGTGTCGTCTCACACCGGCCGGGGCCTCGAGCGGCTCCTCGACGGGATCGAGGAGCTGTTCGACCGGCACGTCGCGCGGGTCCCGACGCCGGAGCTGAACCGCGCGCTCGCGGAGCTGCGCGCGGCGCGACAGCCGCCGAGCGGGCCGCGCGGCCGCAGGCTCAACCTCCTCTACGGCGCACAGATCCGGGTGCGCCCGCCGCGCTTCCGCATCTCGGTCAACGATCCGGGCCTGGTCACCCGCGACTACGGCTACTGGGTCGAGAACCGGCTGCGCGAGCGCTTCGGCCTCGACGGCGTCCCGGTCTCGATCGACTTCGTGAAACGATCCTGACGATGCGGTTTCTCGTCGCGGGCGCGGGGTCGTGGGGGACGGCGTTCACGCGCGTCCTGCTCGACCGCGGCCACGAGGTCGTCCTCGCGTGCCGCACGCCCGAGCAGGCCGAGGCGATCGCGCGCACGGGCTGGAACCCGCGCTACCTGCAAGGCGTCGACCTCCGCGCGGCCGAGCCCGTGGCGCTCGCCGACGCTCCCGGCGACGTCGACGTCGCGGTGGCGGCCGTGCCGAGCGTCGCCTTCGGCGACGTGGTGGAGGCGCTGCCGGGGGACGCCCCGGTGCTCAGCCTCGTCAAGGGCCTCGACCCGCAGACGGGCGAGCGCCTCTCGACCCGCGTGCACGGCCGTTCGGTCGCGGTCCTTTCCGGCCCGAACATCGCCGAGGAGATCGCGGCGGGACTGCCGACGGCTGCCGTGATCGCCAGCGAGGACGGCTTCCTCGCGGGTCAGCTCCAGCACGCCCTCAATTCGAGCCTCTTTCGCGCCTACGTCAATCCCGACCTGGTCGGCGTCGAGCTCTGCGCGGCTGCGAAGAACGTGATCGCGCTCGCGGCGGGCGGCGTCGACGGGCTCGGGCTCGGGGACAACGCGAAGGCTTCGCTCATCGCGCGCGGGCTCGCGGAGATGACGCGGCTCGGCGAGGCGGCCGGGGCGAGGGCCGAAACCTTCGCCGGCCTCGCCGGCATCGGCGACCTCGTCGTCAGCTGCTGCAGCGCGAAGACCAGGAATCGCCACGCCGGCCAGCTGATCGCGCAGGGACTGACGCCCGACCAGGCCGTCGCCGAGATCGGCCAGACGGTGGAGGGACTGACGACGGCCCCGATCCTGCGCGACCTCTCACACCGGCTCGGCGTCGAGCTGCCGGTCACCGAGGGCGTGTGCGCCGTCCTCTCCGGCCAGAGCCTCACCGAGCTCGCTGCAGGCCTCATGGGACGCGAACCGACGGAGGAGTAACGAGGTGCACGGGCGGCTCCGCTAGCCTGCCCGCCATGACAACTCGCTCCTTCTCGTTCACCTCCGAGTCGGTCACCGAGGGCCATCCGGACAAGATGGCCGACCAGATCTCCGACTCCGTGCTCGACGCCGTCCTCGCCGACGACCCGAACGGACGCGTCGCCTGCGAGACCTTCCTGACCACGGGCCTCGTCGTCGTCGGCGGCGAGATCACGACCGAGACCTACGTCGACATCCCCGGCCTCGTCCGCGACCGGATCCGCGAGATCGGCTACACGCGCGGCAAGTACGGGTTCGACGCCGACACGTGCGGCGTCACCGTCGCGATCGACAACCAGTCGCCCGACATCGCGCAGGGAGTGAACAGCTCCTACGAGCAGCAGCACGGGGACGACGACCCGCTCGACCGGGTCGGCGCCGGCGACCAGGGGATGATGTTCGGCTTCGCGACGAACGAGACCGAGGAGCTGATGCCGCTGCCGATCATGCTCGCACACCGGCTGGCCAAGCGGCTCGCGGCGGTCCGCAAGTCCGACGTCCTGCCGTATCTGCGGCCGGACGGGAAGACGCAGGTGACCGTTCGCTACGAGGAGACCGACGGCCGCCGGCGGCCCGTCGAGATCGAGCGCGTCGTCGTCTCGACGCAGCATCGCGAGGGCATCGACATCGAGTCCCTGATGAAGCCCGACATCGCGGAGGCCGTGCTCGAGCCGATCCTCCCGAAAGACCTGTACGACCCCAAGCGGCTGGAGGAGAAGGGCTTCTTCTACTGCAACCCGACAGGCAAGTTCGTCGTCGGCGGGCCGATGGGCGACGCCGGCCTGACCGGCCGCAAGATCATCGTCGACACCTACGGCGGAGCCGCGCCGCACGGCGGCGGCGCCTTCTCGGGCAAGGATCCGACGAAGGTCGACCGCTCGGCCGCGTATGCCGCGCGCTACGTCGCGAAGAACGTCGTCGCTGCGGGGCTCGCCGACCGCTGCCAGCTTCAGGTTGCGTATGCGATCGGCGTCGCGCGGCCGATGTCGGTGCTCGTCGAGACCTTCGGCACGGAGAACGTCCCGCTCGCGAAGATCGACGAGCTCGTGCGCGAGCACTTCGATCTCCGTCCGGCCGCGATCCTGCGCGATCTCGAC
>DASTZY010000026.1:0-3173 GCA_035764085.1 Gaiellaceae bacterium | reverse complement strand
GTTGATCACCGAGATCGTCCGCGAGGCCTCCTGTCCGGTGATCGCCCTGCTGTCTGCCAAGGACCCGGCTTACGTCCATGAGGCGGCGAAGCGTGGCGTCTTCGCGTACATCGTCGACACAACCCCGGAGGAGTTGCAGAGCGCGATCGACATCACTCTGCAACGTTTCGCCGAGTACCACAGCCTGCAAGGGGCGTTCGGGCGTCGGGCGATGATCGAGCAGGCGAAAGGGATCCTGATGGCCCGCCACGCGATCGACGCCGACCGTGCGTTCGAGATGCTGCGCGACCACTCGCGGCACAACGGCCACAAACTGGTCGACGTCGCCCAGGCGGTCGTCGACAGTCACCTCCTGTTGCTACCGCCGCTTCCCCTGCCGGCAACTCCTGCGGTACCGCCCACGTAGTCGACGCTGCCGCCGTAACGGTCGGACACCGCTTCGCTGCTACGATTGAGGCTGTGGCGCCTTAGCAATCGGCGCCGTGAGGCAGCACGCAGCGCGGACTAAGCCGGCGCCGCGAAGAGTCCACCCTCAGCAAAGCGGGTTGGAGCCGTATCTGGCCGACCCCAACGTCCTGGTCGGAGTCGACGTTTCGACCCCTGGGAGGTTCTGATGGTGGAGATCTGCGTTGCCGTCACAGACGCTACGTGCGCGCACGGACTCATGCGCCGTCTCGGCAGACTCTTCGACCGCTCGTCGGTCTCGTTCGACACCAGGCGCAGCGAAGTCCAGATTCGTTCGGAGTGGGAGTCGCGGTCGGTGGTCGAGGTTATCGACGCCGTCCAGTCGTGGCTCGCAGCCGACGGGATCGGTTCGGCCAGGCTGTCGGTCGGCGACCGCTCCTACACGATGGCAGGTCCGAGCTTCGGAGCATCGAGCGGACGGGCCGCATGACCGCGCTCACGCCACAGCTCGTCGTTCTCACGACCGGGGAGCGGCCGTTGATCGTCCGGTCGAAATCGCACTGGTCGAGGGCGCTACCGCTCTCGTTTGCAGATAGGAGCTGAACGTCAAATGATCGCCTGGATCGTCCCCCTCATCGTCGTCGTCTTTGTCCTCGTCACCCTGTGGCGGACGGTTCGGATCATTCCGCAGGCGCGGGCCGGTGTCGTCGAACGCTTCGGCCGCTACTCGCGCACGCTCACGCCGGGACTGACGATCGTGGTGCCCTTCGTCGACCGAGTGAAGCCGCTGCTCGACCTGCGCGAGCAGGTCGTCTCCTTCCAGCCGCAGCCGGTGATCACCGAGGACAACCTCGTGGTCAACATCGACACGGTCCTCTACTTCCAGGTCACCGACGCCAAGGCGGCGACGTACGAGATCGCCAACTACATCCAGGGGATCGAGCAGCTGACGGTCACGACCTTGCGGAACGTGATCGGCGGGATCGCGCTCGAGAAGACACTCACCTCGCGCGATCACATCAACACGCAGCTACGCAGCGTCCTGGATGAGGCAACCGGCAAGTGGGGCATCCGGGTCAACCGCGTCGAGTTGAAGGCCGTCGACCCGCCCGCCTCGATCCAGGACGCTATGGAGAAGCAGATGCGCGCCGACCGCGAGAAGCGCGCCGTCGTCCTGCAGGCCGAGGGCGAGCGGCAGTCGGCGATCCTCAAGGCGGAGGGCGAGAGGCAGGCAGCGATCCTCAAGGCCCAGGGCCAGCGTGAGGCGACGATGCTCCAGGCCGAGGGGCAGGCCAAGGCGATCGAGACCGTCTTCCAGGCCATCCACGACGGGAAGCCCGACCCCGAACTGCTCGCCTACCAGTACCTCCAAACGCTCCCGCTGATCGCGCAGGGCGACTCGAACAAGCTCTGGCTGATACCAAGCGAATTCACACACGCGCTCGAGCGCTTCCAAGAAGAATTCACGCCAAGCGCAAACGGGCAGGCACCGATCCCACCCCTGACCAAGAACGTCGCAGGGAAGCGCTAGGCCGTGTTCAGCTCAAACGTCCAGCCAAAGCGCAGAATCCATGCTCGGCCAACCGCCTGGAACTGCGGCTGCGGCGAACCGTCAGGTACCTCTCGGCTCAACGACGCCCAGCTTACCCGCTGCCCGGCCTGCGGCGCCGCGCGCCCAGACGCCCCTGCCCCAGCGTTGGTCTCGGCGACGGCCCGTGGTGACTGTGCGCCGCTTCAACGCTGGGAAGACGAAGGGGGCCATTACAGCGCCGACGAACCGTATGGCGAAACCGATCGCAGTAAACGCGCCCCAGCCGGACTCACCTGGTCCGAGTTCCTGCCGCGTTTCTTTCCTGGGCGACGCCGCCACGATCTCGAGGCCCTCGAAGCGTATGCGGCGTACAGATCCCGGAGCGCAGCGGCACCGTCGACGGCTGCCCGTCTATCTGGTGCTGCTGCGAAGGAGTCCCCAAAGGGAGCGACGACATGAGGAAGAGCCTGAAGCGGATACTCGACCGGCTGCGCGCGACAGCCAACGGCAGACTCCGCAGACCGACGTGGGCGCGCGACGGCCTGCAAGTGCCGCAGCGGCTGCAGGCGCGCTAGGTATGCGGACTGCGATCGTCTCGACCTATCCGCCGCGTGCCTGCGGGATCGGCACCTTCTCCGCCGACCTCCGAGCGACACTCACCGGCACAGGGATCGTGACGCGCGCCGATCTCGTCGCGGTCGTGAACGAGCCGTCGAGCCCACAGCGGCGGGGCGTGCTAGCGACGATCGCGCAGGCCGTGCGTGGCGACTATGTGCGGACTGCTCGGATGCTGGGAAGGCTCGATGTCGACGTCGTGTTGCTTCAGCACGAGTACGGGATTTACGGCGGCCGCGACGGGGAGTACGTGCTGTCGTTTGCGCAAGAACTGGCGCAGCCGCTTGTGCTGACCCTGCACACGGTGCTGTCGGAGCCCACGCCGCACCAGGCGCAAGTGCTGACGGACCTGTGCGCTGAGGCGGAGCTCGTCATCGTGATGACGGACACGGCGCTTCGATTGCTGGTCGAGTCGGGCGTTTGCGCGGAGGAAAAGGTCCGTGTGGTGCCGCACGGAGCGCCGGAGCGTATTGCCGAGAGGGCCGCGAGAGACGTTCGGCCCCTTCGGTCAACCGCGCCTGGCCTCGACAGTCCTTTCCGGCTCTCCACGTTCGGCTTGATCTCGCCGGGCAAGGGGCTGGAGACGGTGCTCGACGCGCTGCCGGCGATGATCGAGCGGCAT
>DASTZY010000025.1:0-1003 GCA_035764085.1 Gaiellaceae bacterium | reverse complement strand
GGGCCGGCAATGTCCCGGCGCTCGCGCCGCCGAACTGGGTCCCGTCCCAGCAGGATGAAAGGCCACTGCATTGAGCGAGGGCAACGGCAACACCCAGCTCACCGCGAAGGACTTCCGCACCGACCAGGAGGTGCGCTGGTGTCCCGGCTGCGGCGACTATGCGATCCTCGCCGCGCTCCAATCGTTCATGCCGGAGCTCGGGATCGCGCGGGAGAACACCGTGTTCATCAGCGGGATCGGCTGCGCGGCGCGCTTCCCGTACTACATGAACACATACGGGATGCACTCGATCCACGGCCGCGCGCCGGCGATCGCGACCGGGCTGGCGACGACGCGGCCCGACCTCTCGGTCTGGGTCGTGACGGGCGACGGCGACGCGCTCTCGATCGGCGGCAACCACCTGATCCACGCGCTCCGCCGCAACGTCGACCTCAAGATCCTCCTCTTCAACAACCGCGTCTACGGGCTGACGAAGGGGCAGTACTCGCCGACGAGCCAGGTCGGGATGGTGACGAAGTCGACGCCGATGGGCTCGATCGACTGGCCCTTCAACCCGATCTCGCTCGCGGTCGGCGCCGAGGCGACGTTCGTCGGGCGCGCGATCGACACCGACAAGAAGGGGATGACCGAGGTGCTGCGCGCCGCGGCCGAGCATCGCGGCAGCGCGTTCGTCGAGATCTTCCAGAACTGCCCGATCTTCAACGACGACGCGTTCGACTACGTGCGCGACGACAAGGAGGGCGTGAACCGGATCGTCCTGCGCAACGGCGAGCCGATCACGTGGGGCAAGGACGGCGAGAAGGCCCTGCGCCAGCTGCCGGACGGGACGATCGAGGCCTGCGCCGCCGGCGAGGACGGCGTCCTCGTGCACGACTCCACGCACGCCGAGCCGTCGCTGGCGTTCGCGCTCTCACGCGTGACGCAGGCGACGCACGGCGGCACCCCGGTCGGGATCTTCCGCAACGTCGAGCGGCCGGTCTACGACGACCTGATGGCCGAGCAG